>CAYNDN010000891.1:0-1886 GCA_964395075.1 uncultured Lentimicrobiaceae bacterium
AGATCTCTTCCTGGAACACTCGCATAGAGTTGCTGCCGCCGAAAATCGTGGGCTGAATGTAGTAACCGCTGGAGATACCGTTGCTGCCCACATCAGCTTTACCGCCGCCAACAAGTATTTTCGCACCTTCTTCACGGCCAACCTCAAAGTAGTTCAGGATTTTCTCGTACTGGTCGTTCGACGCTTGCGCGCCCACCATGGTTTCGTCATCCAGCGGGTGGCCCATTTGGATCGCTTTCACGCGTTCAATCACACGCTCGGTAAATTCATCGGCGATTGACTCCTGTACAAGAATTCTGGATGGACACGTGCAAACTTCACCCTGGTTCAGTGCAAACAGCGCGGCGCCTTCAAGCACCTTGTCGAAGTATTCATCATCGGCATCCATTACGCTTTCAAAGAATACGTTGGGGCTTTTTCCGCCAAGCTCCAACGTGACTGGAATGATATTTTCGGAGGCGTACTGCATAATCAGCCGGCCGGTGGTGGTTTCGCCGGTGAAGGCAATTTTGGCGATTCGCTCGTTGGTGGCCAGCGGCTGACCTGCTTCCGGTCCAAAGCCGTTAACTACGTTCAGAACTCCATCAGGAATGACATCTCCAATCAACTCCAGCATCACCATGATGCTTGCGGGAGTCTGCTCGGCCGGTTTTACCACGGTGCAGTTTCCTGCGGCAAGGGCCGGGGCAATTTTCCAGGTGGCCATCAGCAGCGGGAAGTTCCACGGGATGATCTGGCCCACCACGCCCAGGGGTTCCGGCAGGTTGATGGACACCGTATGTGCATCGTGCTCAGAAATTCCGCCTTCCTGTGTTCGGATGGCGGCGGCAAAATATCGATAGTGATCCACTACCAGTGGCAGGTCGGCATTCATCGTCTCGCGAATTGGTTTTCCGTTGTCGATGGTTTCAACCCGCGCAAGGTATTCAAGATTATCTTCGATGATGTCGGCCATTTTGTTCAGCACAGAAGCCCGTTCAGCCGCTGATGAACTATTCCACTCAGGTGCCGCTTTGTGTGCCGCGTCAAGCGCCAGCTCAATATCCTTTTCATTTGATCGCGCACATTTAGTGAACGGTTTGCCGTCAACCGGTGATATATCATCGAAATATTCTCCGTCGACAGGAGCTACAAATTTACCACCAATGAAATTATCATACTTTTCTTTAAAGCTTGGACGTTCATGTAGCATATTGGTCTCCATTTGTTAATTGAGTAATTGTTTAATTAGTATATATAAAAAAGCGCTTTTATTATTGGTGTAAACTTTCAAAAAATAGCGGGATCGTCTCAATTTGGTTTAAACACGTTGTTTATCTATCATATTTATAAGTTGATACAAAAGCGCTTTTTTCACAGTTACATTTAGCTGTTATGATTAATCAAACACTTGTTGAAAAAGAAAAGAATCCACCGCAGCAGCTTGTGGAAAACAGGACCAGCTATGCCGGACGCGATGCGGTTTTTTCAGTGTACGACACGTATCAGAAGGCACAGATGGTGGAACTAAAATCGGATAGCCCGATGTACTGCGGCATGATTTCGGGAAAGAAAGTGATCCATTCCGGTGAAGAAAAACCTTTTGATTTCGTGCCCAGCGAATCTCTTGTTCTTCCGCCCGATACAACAATTTATATCGACTTTCCCGATGCCAGGCTAAATAAGCCCACCAAATGTATCACTGTAGAACTGCCGCTGTCGAGGATTGATGAGATTGTGGCCCGAATGAATGATCAGCTGCCACGGACTAAAACATCAGGGGAGTGGGAGTACGACGCGTCAGCTTCGGTTCACTTTTCAAACACCGAATCGGTAGATATTCTCATTCGAAAGCTGTTCCATATTTTTACCGAGGAGCACGACCAGAAAGATCTGCTTGTGGAGAT
>CAYNDN010000892.1:0-1885 GCA_964395075.1 uncultured Lentimicrobiaceae bacterium
GCCGTTTGTGTTGAACTTGAGCGTTATGATTCCCTCGCCGCCGGCTGGGATTTGTCTCACACTGGAGACGGCCGTGCACCCTCAGCCGGACTTGATCGATTCAATGATCAAGGGCGCATCTCCCTGGTTCCGCAGGATAAAGTCATGGGAAACCAGCGTGCCCTCAACAACCGGTTCAAATACATGGATCCTTTCCGGTAAAACCGCTTGGGGAGCCAATGCGGCGGAGGGTTCAGCAAAAGCGCAAGGGGTTGAAACAAAGAGTAAAAACATCGTCACAGCAACTAACTTTTTGGCTGTCATAAAGCTTTTTCCTTTCACGAAGAGAGTTGACGTTGTTCATCACGCAAATCATTTTGCTCTAAAACCGGTCCGGCTGCCCGGTCGGCAAACAGCAAATAGACGGCCGGGACCAGGAAAAGAGCATCCCGCGCAATCGTCCAGATCGACAACGGGTCCTCGGACGGCTCGGTGGAAAAACATCCGCAGTGGATGTCCAGCCCCCGGGATGTGTTATAAATCATGACCCCGATGAAGGTCAGCAGTAGTAGATTGGCAACAACAACCGTTCCCGGCATCCAGACTCCGATGATCAACAGGCTTCCCAAAACCAGCTCCAGCCACGGCAAAATGATCGCTGTCAGGTTGATGAGGCTGTCCGGCAATACCTGGTAATTGTAAACCGCCTCGGCAAAGGCGGCCGGATGCAGAATCTTGTCGATGCTGGCAAAGACAAAGATACCTCCCAGGATCAGCCGGGCTGCCAATATGATAACGCGTTGCCGGCTCCAGCCGTATGCCTTTTCAAGTGTTATGTTTGGGCGGCGTTTTATCATCTTGCGGTCTCCTTTTTGTTACGAGGCCAAACTTGTACCGTCGGGTTCACGAATTTACTTCAGTTGCCAATGATAAATTTCTATCCTTCGGATGATTCAACCGGCAAATGGCTCTCGCGCCATACCGTCCAGCCGTTGACCAACACGCGGGCATTCATGAACCCCATATCTTTCAAAAAAAGGGCCAGGTCATGGCTCAGGTTGCAGGTTTCTCCGTCACAGTAGGTGATTATCGGCGTTTCCGATTCCAGGTCCTGGGTGACCTCCATAAAAAGTAGGTCGACATCCTGCCAGGGCAGGCTGCGGGCACCCTTGATGTGGCCCCTGGCGTAATCATCGGCGGAGCGCGCATCCAGAAAAACGGCGGCCCGGTCGCGAAACAGCTTTTCGGCCTCCGGCAGCGAGATATCCAGCCGATCGCCGGTCACGGTGGTCATGCGGGCATCTAACGACCAGTCGCCGATTAACGGCAGGGCATCCGGGCGCAGGGCGTTGGCTGAAAAAGCCAGTATGCCGGCCACGAAAATGACGACCGGTATTTGCCGGATCGCCTGTTTCCAATTCACGTAGTAGCGTGATTTCATTTTTTCCTCTTAAGTCCCAACCCGGAAAAACCGGAATTAGCTACAAAGGCACTAACTCACAAAGAAAAAATATTTTTATAAAAAACTTCGTGCCTTGGTGTCTTGGTGGCGAAAATCTTTTATTTGATAAATCCTTTGCTTTGGAAAGGAGTTGAAGATCAGATCAGGAGGCTGGTGTTAAGCAGATAAATCGGAATCGGCTCTTTTGTGATGGTTTCAACGAATAGCGGTGTTGCTGAGGTATGAGCAGAAAAGGAACCTTTCAGCGGCAGGCAATTTCCTTTGCCGTGATGCTGGCGAAGGGAATCGATTGAAGGCGCTGTTTTCATTTTCTCATCAGATGGTGAACGACACGTGCAAGGGGTTTGATTTTCCGCGCCGGCCACCTGTCGATCGCTATTTTCAATTTTCAGCCGGCAACAGTGATCCTGCACAGTTGATGACGCGATAAAAACTTCATCCGCC
>CAYNDN010000893.1:0-1882 GCA_964395075.1 uncultured Lentimicrobiaceae bacterium
CCCGACGATTACAAATATTGAACTCAGCGAATCAGAAAGTGTGTGCCATGCATCGGCAATAATGGCAACCGATCCGGTAACGATTCCCGCCCAGTATTTCAGCGCGAACAATAAAACATTCGTCCCAATGGAAACCCACCCTTCGGTGAAGGCGAGTTTTTGCTTGTTTATTTTGGTTTTATTTATAGCTTTATGCAAAATGATACCTTTAAAAATGCTACAAAATTATGAAGTTAAATCTCCATTCAAAACCCAGATAGGTTAACTTTTTAATAAAAATATGGTGAACGCATAGATTGTTGATTCAGGCATCCCTCATCTGATCTTATTAGCCCGCTTCAAACTGTTACCTGAAAAAATTCGCTAAATGAAATCAAATTGCTGCCGTCCTCATTTCAGGTTTTATATTGAGAATGCCTGATTTTTGTTAATAAATTCCATCAGTTCCTTTTGTCTTCTTACAGGTATTGGCAATTTGAATTGTTCGGGAATACCTTTCAGAAGCAGGTATTTCTTTTTCCAATTCACCTTATTAATTTTTACGATATGATGAATATTGATCAGGTGCGATCTATCCAACCTGAAAAAAATATTGGACGGTAAATGTTTTTCAAGATTTACCAGCGTCTGGTGGGTGATTTCCTCCCGCCCGTCAGTAAGTACAATTTTGCTGCTACCAGATTTAATAAACTGAATCATAACAATGTCAGATGGCCTGACAAATAAATCTGCGGTTTTGGTATTGATGATAATCTGTTGGTTGTTTTTCAGGTTTCCCGCAAGCATTTCAATTTGTTGCTTCAGCAAAATGCCGCCGGAAGCTTTGTTAAGGGCAAACTTGTTGAGCGTGGCAGGGAGTTCTTCCTCCAGGTTGGTTTTTAAGATGTAATCAAAAGCTGAGTGCTTGATTGCCTTGATGGCAAAATCATCAAACACCGTGATAAATACGATGGTAGGATTTAAGGCAGGATATTCTTTGAGTTCCATCACCATGTCGAAGCCGCCCATTATGGGCATTTCTATGTCGAGCAAAACCAGGTCGGGATTATGATCAGCTATTGTTTTTAGGCCATCTTTACCATTATTTGCAGTGGCCACAACTTCATAGCGATCGTCCTTTCGGGTAATGTCGGCAATTTGTTTCACATTGTCCGGCATGTCGTCTATGATGATGGTTTTAATCTTGTCCATTATAGCTCAAATTTATAATCAACCGGGATTTTCAACACGGCTTTTGTGCCGGCAGCCTGGCCGTTGTCATCGTGCAGGTCGGTGTAAATGATTTCACTTTGCCGGCGGTTGCTCTTATTCAAAATCGAATGCATCATATTCTGAATGTATGATCCTTTGCCGGTTCCGGGCGTATGCATTTTGCGGGCTTTCTCACGGCCAATGCCATTGTCGGTAACTGCAAACGTGTAGTAAGCCTCATCTTTGTTTACTTCAATATTCACCAGTCCGTCGTTGCCTTCCCTGTGGCGGATGCCGTGCTTTATGGCGTTTTCAACCAGCTCCTGCACCGACAGGCGGAGGATAACAAAATCCAGATCCACATTTTCGGCCACGCTTACTTTATATTCAAACTTATCCGCATACCTAAACTGGCGAAAATCCAGGAACAGGCCGATGAATTTCATTTCTTCCCCGATGGTGTTGGTAAAGCTGTCGGAGGCGTTGAGGGTAGCGTTGATGAGTTTCGAGAACCTGGAGAAAGCCTCAACGGCGGCTTCTTTTTTCTCTGAGGTAATCAGGCCTTTAAGCGAGTTTACAGCGTTGAAGGTAAAATGCGGCGAAATCTGGTTGTTGACCACCTGCAATTTGTAGCGGGCTATTTCCTTTTCCCTGCGGCTTTGCTCGGCTTCGGCCCTGCGCCTGTGAACCT
>CAYNDN010000894.1:0-1847 GCA_964395075.1 uncultured Lentimicrobiaceae bacterium
CCAAAACCAAAAAAGGAGTTACATTTAAAGCATGTTGCATATTTTGGCTTGTCCAGGTTGTCAGGCAAAATTTCTAAATTTTTCATCAAATAATAGTCACTAAAATTTTTGACTTTTCTCATTGATTTAAAATAATTTAGAAATTTTGAACAAGTATCTTTCAATTCATTTTCTGCCTCCCGACAAATTCGGGATTGGCAGAAAATGAATTAAAAGATACTAACTCCATTCCCTCATCCAATGGACCTTTGCAGGTACTCCCTGTAATCTTTTTTTGCCGGTTTGTAATCGCTTATAAATAATGGTGATGAAATCAGGAAGTCGGCCGAAGAGCGGTTTGATGCCGTTGGGATATTATACAACACAGCTATTCTTAACAATGCTTTAACATCCACATCGTGCGGGTGCTGGCCCATGGGATCCCAGAAAAAGATCAGGATATCAATTTCTCCGTTGGCAATCATGGCTCCAAGTTCCTGGTCTCCGCCGAGCGGCCCTGCCTTCAGCCTCACCATTTCGGTGGCCTCATCAGTTTCCCCTGCCGCAGACCTGTCAAGGGTATCCTTGATCAGCCTGCCTGTTGTACCGGTGCAAATCAGCCGGTGACCCGAAAGTTTTTCGTGGTTCCATTTCACCCAGGCAACCATTTCAATCTTCATATTGTCGTGTGCCACAAGGGCTATATTTTGTCGTTTCATGGTATTTCAATTTATAATCATTGCAAAAATATTCACAGAAATCCAATCCCAATCATCCATTCACAGAGTTAATGTAGAATTTACATTTCCGGGCTGTTAATATGCAGGCAAGACCTGGCAAGCAAGATTAACAACATTACGAGCACAGGAACCAAACGCTGGCCCTAATTAACGGAACCCTAATTAACGGAAGCTCAGTTTACAAAAAGGCCGCAGGAATTGATCAATCACCTTTCTGAGCTCTTCCGGCTCAGGTGGAATCTCTTTTTTGGAGGCGGCTGTTTAGATAAATAGTTTGTGGCTGTTGATGTTTACTGTTTTCGCTGTAAATCCTGAGGAATAGCCTTTCGGCGGCCTGTTTGCCAATTTCGAAACCCATGGGTGTTATGGATGATAGCTGAGGATTATACATCTCGCAAAATGTATCTTCGCAAAATCCAATGAGTGCTACTTCCTGAGGAATTTTTGTTTTGCGTTTGTACAATTCCTGTACTATCCCGGACATGGTAAGATCGCTGATGGCAAAAATTGCATCCGGAGGATTGTCCATATCCATGAGCATGGCAGTTTTGTAAGCAGCCTGGGCAGGCGATTCAGCAGAAATCAACAGATTGTTTCGATACGGAAAATTAAACTCGGCCAGTGCTTTTTTATACCCCAGCAGCCGATTGGAGCTAATCAGTAAATCAGGATTTCCGATGCAAATGGCAATGCGCTTTCTCCCTCGCTCTATCAGATGTTTGGTGGCTTTGTAGGCACCTTCAATATCATCTATCAAAACCATATCGGCCAGCACATCTCCGGGTACACGGTCAAAAAACACTATAGGAATTTGGGCATCCAGGATATTTTGAAAATGCTTAAAATCCCTGGTTTGCCTTGACACTGTACCAAGAACGCCCTCTACATTATTTGCCAACAGAATGTTTGTGTTCTCAACCTCTTTATCATACAACTCGTTGGATTGCAAAATCATCAGGTGGTAGCCGTGTTCGTTGGCCACCTGCTCAATGCCATTCACCACCGAGGGAAAAAAGAAGTTGTAAATCCGGGGAAGGATTACACCGATAACCTTGCTCTTTTTGAGTCGCAGTGAAACAGCCACCTGGCTTGGGCGATAATTCATACTGGCAGCAACAGCCTTCACCG
>CAYNDN010000895.1:0-1846 GCA_964395075.1 uncultured Lentimicrobiaceae bacterium
ATCCATGGTTGCCTTGATGCTGTTGATGTTGATTTGTGTCAGGAAAAAGTGATTAACCTCCTCCGGTGTTATACCGATCCTTTCGCAAAGCGTGTTGCTCATCATCGACCACATTTCAGCATTCAGGGTTTTGGGGAACTTTTTCACAAACTGCAGCAGATGTCCTTTTTCTGCCACCACCTCATCGGTGATGGGTTGTTTGGTGCCGCCTGCAAAAATACCCATGTAATCGTAGTACTGGCCTTTTGTTATGAGTTGGCTGGCAAGGTATCCACGATCCGTATTTTCTTCTGCTTTTAGGATGAAAGCTCCGGCACCATCGGCAAAAAGTGTTACTGTATTTTTGTTGGTCAGGTTCAGGTATTTGCTCATGGCGTAAGCCCCGACAACCATTACAGTGTTGTAGCTCTCATCACCCCGGATGTATTTTGCACCCATGTCGAGGGCAGTAACAAATCCGGCACAGGCGGTATTTACATCAAAAGAACCTGCATTGACCATGCCCAATTTGTATTGAACTTTTGAGGCCGTTGATGGTGAAATGTATTCTGGCGTGTCAGTGGAAATAATCAGTAAATCGATTTCCTCGGGCTTCACATTACCGGCCTGAAGTGCGCGGTTTGCGGCTTCAATCACGAGGTCAGCAACCGATTGATCTTCGGCGCACCACCTGCGTTCATATATTTCAACATTTTCCCTAAGCCAGCTGTCCACATCCTCCCCGAGCAATTCGTTGAAATAGCTGTTGGGGATTATCCGCTCAGGGACGTATGCTCCGGTTTCATGTATGATTGCGTTTCGCATTTTTGTTGTTGGGTTATTGAGTTATTTAGTTATTCGTTATTGAGTTATTTGTTATTAAGTTAATTGCTGAACATAGCCATGTGCCGCCGCAGGCGGTATTATTCACCAAATTCAGAAGCCTATTAATTACTTTGGCTAACTGGGGTGAGCTGTCAGACAGTTATCTTAGATGCTGTAAAAACCATCATAATTTAAACTTTAGCAGCGTTAAAAATGAATACTTACATCAAACTGTCTGACAGCTTCTTAGCATGCCCCCGAAATCTAAACAGCTATTAAAAATAGTAATTTCTATCACATTTTGTTATTCAGAAATAAACTCATAAAACATGGCTTGCAGCTTCTCAGCATGTCATCTAAGCACGGCTCTCTAACCTCTATCTTCCAACTTCTAACATCTTCCTTTACACGGTCATTCCGCCATCCACACTCAGGGTGTGCCCGTTGATATAGGATGCATATTCTGAACAAAGGAAAAGATAGGCGTCGGCCATTTCTTCAGGTTCGGCAAGCCTGCCAAGCGGTATTTTTGCCTTCATGCCTTCCAGCACATTTTCGGGCATTTTAGCTACCATTTCTGTGGCGGTGAATCCGGGGGCTACTGCGTTTACATTAATTTCTTTGCGGCCAAACTCACGAGCCCAGGTTTTGGTCATGCCGATAATTCCGGCTTTGGTAGCCACATAATTGGTTTGTCCGAAGTTTCCGTAAAGTCCAACCACCGAAGAGGCGTTCACTATTTTCCCAAAACCGTTTTCGAGCATGATGGGGGAGATGGCTTTTGTACAGTTAAAAACACCTGTGAGGTTTACGTCTATTACCTGGTGCCACTGCTCCGGAGTCATCTTTTTAAAAGATGCATCACGGGTAATCCCGGCATTGTTGATTAAAAAGTCTATGGTTTTATATTTCTTAACCACGTCTTTTACGGCTTCTTCTACTTTTGTAATTTGCGTTGTATTAACATACATAAACGCTGACATACCACCTTTTTCTGAAATTGCCTTTGCAAGGGCTTCGCCTTTTTCTGTTTGGATATCCC
>CAYNDN010000896.1:0-1846 GCA_964395075.1 uncultured Lentimicrobiaceae bacterium
AGGCCAACGAGGCCCACCAATATATGGCCGAGAATAGGAATATCGGCAAGACCATTTTGAAGGTGCGATGATTTTTGGATTGGTCACAACCCTGGCAGGTGACATATTGAAGGGGGTGTGGAGGGGATGTCCGGTATTGGACAGCCGGTCGAATCATTGTTGGGCGCATAACTGATAACCGCACCACAGGGTAAATCAAGCCATAATTTTACAATGTCAAACAAATTATGTATCATCATACTCGCACAAATTTTCTAAGGAGTGATGATAAATGAATAATTTACCCTTGTTTGACAACCCCAAAACAGTTTCATCAGAGTTTGACTCCAATGCCGATGTCATTATTTATAACGGTGATACTGGCGACCTGATTGATACCATCCCTGATAATTATGTAAAACTAATTATCACTTCTCCGCCTTACAATTTAGGCAAATCATACGAAGATCAAGTTTCAATAGATAACTATTTGGACATCCAAGCAAAAACTATCTCGAAATTGTACCGAATTCTGCATCCAGAGGGAAGCGTCTGTTGGCAGGTGGGAAATTTCGTTCAGGATGGTGAAGTATTTCCATTAGATATTTTTTACTATCGTATTTTTAAGGATTTAGGTCTGTCATTGCGAAACCGTATTGTTTGGCATTTTGGACACGGTTTACACGCTTCAAAAAGGTTTTCCGGGCGATATGAAACAATATTGTGGTTTACCAAGAGCCAGGATTATACATTCAATTTAGATGCGGTTCGGGTTCCTTCAAAATACCCAGGTAAACGTCATTACAAAGGGCCAAATAAAGGTAAACCGTCGGGTAATCCAAAGGGAAAAAATCCTTCGGATGTGTGGGAAATTTTGGCCCAGGAATGGGAAGATTGTTTTTGGGAAATTCCAAATGTTAAATCAAATCATCCAGAAAAAACAATCCACCCGTGCCAATTTCCGGTTGAGTTAGTTGAGCGGTGTGTGTTAGCCTTGACAAATGAAGGTGATTGGGTGTTTGATCCTTATGCTGGCGTAGGGTCTACGTTAATCGCCGCTGTAAAAAATGATCGCCGGGCGATTGGTAGCGAAAAAGAAACAGAATATGTGAATATTGCCCATAAACGGCTAACTGCTTTCTTTAATGGGACTTTGAGTCTAAGGCCATTAGGAAAACCCGTTCATAAGCCAACAGGGCAGGAAAAGGTAGCCCAAATTCCTGTTGAATGGAACAACGCTACTCAGAAGAGACTTTTGGAGAAAAAGGAAGATTACAAATGAGGATTGCGGGTATATATTCATTCAACCAGGGACGAGAAGTGATTGAGGCCCATTTCTCTACTGAATTGCAGGAAATCAAAGATGCGGTAGCCGCGGTAGATGCTACAAACCATAAGACAAAAGTGAGTCGGGAAAAGACGATGCCCGGTCGGATGTTGTACAGGCCCGGTTCATTGAACAAAGCATTCAAACGGGAGTTTGGCGCGAGAGGCTGGAAAAATCATAAGATTGCCGCCGAGTATCCCACAGAATTTTATACACCGGATTATGAACGCCCGGCAACGGTTCGAGGTGCGTTTAGAGATATGGACTTCGTAAAAAACCGGGTTGGCGTGGAAGTTCAGTTCGGTAAATATGCGTTTATGGTGTACAACGTTGCTGCCAAAATGACCATATTTCATAACCAGGACATCATTGATGTTGGTGTTGAAATTGTTCCGCTTAAAGAGTTTGCCAATGGAATGTCAACGGGAGTTTCTTATTTTGAGCAGTTTGTTTGGGATTTGGAGCAGCGAGGCGTGGCGGATATCGATATACCTGTCTTGATCTTGGGCATTACGGTGTAGGTAAACCAAAATGCGCCCA
>CAYNDN010000897.1:0-1834 GCA_964395075.1 uncultured Lentimicrobiaceae bacterium
CTGAATGCCTGCCGGTTTGCCTGCATGGAAGCCTAAAGGATTCGACATTTGGGTACTTATTTTTAAATTTTTTGCCAGTAAAATGCGATCATATATTCGGGGATTTTACATAAATAGCTCTAAAAAAATAGTTGGAAAATCCAGTCTTTTTATGGTACTATAAAAAGACTGGAGGAGAGATGAAGCTAAAAGAAGATATTAAACCCATTTCCTATATAAAAACCAACGCCGCTGATATTCTGAAAAAAGTAAATCACACTCATAGACCGGTCATTATTACACAAAACGGCGAGGCCAAAGGCATAATTCTTGACACCGGAACTTACGAAGAAATGCGAAACGCAGTCGGACTATTAAAAATAGTGACGCAATCCGAGCGGGAGGTTCAAACCGGTCAAATTGTTAAACACCAACTCGTCATGAAAAAAATAAGCGATAAATTAAAGTATGCCCGTAAAACAAAATAAAATCTTTGAATAAATGGACGTGGGCGGGATGGTTAGTAACGAATAGTAGTTTCATGGAATTGTAGCACCATTTCCTAATATCTATATGTTTTGAATTAACAATTGTATTTCTGAATTTTCAAAAGTTACCAGAAAGTATTAATAAATTTTTTTGCTAACATGGAAGCCTCGTGATGGGAGTATACATATTTTTGCGTTTGAGCAGAAATACCATTGAATATTTTTTCCTGAAAACACTGATTAATTATTTCAGGAAGCTGAGTATACGTGTCAGCTACTAAGCCTAGTTCATTTTGAGATATGATGTTATCTGGATTCGCATTTTGCGTTGTGATAACTGGAGTCCCCACAGTCCATGCTTCCAAATAGGTATTGGAAAACCCTTCAAAATGAGAGGTGTTGAGCAAGGCCTTCGCATGAGACAAAAAGTCAATGATCGCAGTACGATCAAGGTAACCTTTAAATTCCACATTTGATCTGTTTTTCAGTTGTTCTAATGCATTAGTTGTAACCGCGTCCAGGGCATTTTTTTTCTTGCCAGCTATTTTAAATTGGATTTCTGGCAACGCGTTTACAATATCCAGTAATGCCGGAAGATTTTTTTGATATTGAAAAATACCGATCCAAGCAATATATGATCGATTTGCAAACGAGAGGGGTGGTTGAGCATCATTTAACGTTACAATTGGATTATGAAAAATTTGGATATTTTTTTTGGGAAACCTTTCCCTAAACTGAATATATTGATATTGATTCTGACACAAAATTACATCTGCATAACGAATACCAGCTTTGTATCCAATCTGTTCGAAAAAAGGCAAGCGCGTTTTATAACGCTCATCGGCATCAACGTCATTAGCAACCCGATAAATAAAGCGACTTTTATTTCGATGGGCAGCATAGCAAGCGGGTCCTGTGAGGAAACCGGCACATGCCTGGTAGACATAATCGGGCTGAAATTGTCCAATTGCCCAAATCAGTTTGGGAAGTCGGTGGGTTATCCATTTTAAATAAGGGAGTCCACTATTTGGATTATAGCTTTCAAATATTGAAATATCCAAATTGATAGGCAAATTACCGCTTGAGTTTTTCCCAGTTATTACCCCCACTTTAACATTATTTGCGAGTAATCCTTTAATCCAGGATAAGACCTGTACGGTTGCACCGCCAACAGGATAATCTTGATCCTGCAACAAAAAGGGGATATTAAAATCAATAAATAGGATTTTCTTTTCGTGATTCATGTCAAATAGTGTCCTGGTTCAGCCTGAATTGTAATTATACTAGTCTGATTTTAGCAAATTTATATTAATACTTGAGAGTCCCGTTTTCTACCTGTAATTTTTCACTTTTTCCCATTTTTTTCA
>CAYNDN010000898.1:0-1831 GCA_964395075.1 uncultured Lentimicrobiaceae bacterium
GTAGATGTTACCAGTAACGACGCAGAGCAATATGAAGGCTGGCCAATTACCATTTCGCAATGGGATAATTACAGTCGGAAGCCCATTGCTTATCTGCCTGAAATTCAGGTATCCGGAATGGAAGACCCGGTTTTGAAAGTGATTTATGAACCTACGGGAGAGATTGTGTATTCTTTGAGAATGCAAGGCACTCATTTTAAACCGAAAGTGTTTAAAGACGGGCTTTATACCGTTAAGGTAGGTGAACAACCTGATAATATGAAAATTCTGTCCGGCCTGGATGCACAGGAAGATGAGAAAAATGACAAAGTAATTGTTGTGCGTTTTTAGTTTTAATCTGTAAAAAAACAATTATGAATCGAATTTTAAGTTTAATGATACCCATCTTTCTTTTAGCTTCGGGTTCTTTTGCAAAAGAAACACAAACACTTTTTTCCCCGGATAAAAATATTTCGGTTGAGGTATCCCTTACAGAGAAAATCTATTACAGCGTTTATTTTAAGGGTGAACGCGTACTTGAAGCATCTCCATTAACAATTACAGTTGACAATGCAGTGCTGGGTTCAAATCCAACATTGCAAAAGGTTAAGCAATTATCGGTAGATGAAACCCTTGAAACAGTTTGGGGGAGCCGTAAACAAATCAGGGATAATTTTAATTTGCTAACACTCGACTTTGAAGGCAATTATTCTGTTGAAGTCCGCGCCTACAATAGCGGGGTTGCCTATCGTTTTATAACCAATCTGAAGGAAAAGCAGGTGACCTTGAAAAATGAAGAAGTGGCCTTCCGCTTCAATTGGGGAGTTTCGGCCTGGATGCTCGATTCAAAAAGTTACGAAACCAATTACAAACTGGTGCCGCTCGATCCACAGGAAATGTAGAATTTCAATAACAATCAATCAAAAGTGTTTTTACCGGTAGTTGTACAAGCTACCCCAAAAGTAAAAGTTGTTGTTACCGAAGCAGGGCTGTATGATTACCCCAGTTTGTTTATCGATCGGGGCAATGACTACGAAAACTTCCTGAACGGCACTTTTGAAAAGTATGCAACTACCACAAAGACAGGGGGGTTTAGCAACTATTCACAATTGGCCGATAAAGTTGCCGATTACATTGCGGTAACTGACGGAGCCCGTGAGTATCCCTGGCGCCTACTGGTAATTAGCGACGATGATCGTGTATTTGCCGATTGCGATTTAGTCTGGCAGCTTTCAAAACCCAGTGCAATAAAAGAGACCAGTTGGATAAAGCCCGGAAAAGTAGCCTGGGAGTGGTGGCACGATTACGTTGTGGAAAGGGAGGATTTTAGAGGTGGCGTAAATACCGAGACTTACCTTTATCATATTGATTTCGCAGCTAAGTACGGTCTGGAATACATACTGATTGACTGGCTTTGGACGGATAAATATGACTTAACGCTTTTCAATCCCGATGTAGACCTGGAGAAAGTTGTAAATTATGCACGGTCAAAAGACGTGCAAGTGATTGTGTGGGCACCAGGACATACGCTACATCGCCAGCTCGATAAGGCATTGGATTTGTTTGCCAAATATGGCGTGGCCGGGGTAAAGGCCGATTTTTTTGGCCGCGAAGATCAAACGGGTATTAGAATGTATGAGGATATTGCAAAAGCCACCGCTGCCCGCAAAATGTTAATCGATTTTCATGGGGCTGCTAAACCTACCGGATTGTCGAGAACTTATCCCAATGTAATTAACTACGAAGCAGTTGCCGGAAACGAGTGGAACAAGTTAAGCGAAGATGAGGTAACAGTGGTGCACCGCATCATGTTGCCATTTACACGTGGTTTGCAAGGCCCGATGGATTATAC
>CAYNDN010000899.1:0-1829 GCA_964395075.1 uncultured Lentimicrobiaceae bacterium
AAGATGCTTGAAAAATGGGACGCAAAAGCGAAAACCAGATTTAACACCCCACCTGTCAGCTTCAGCTTTATGCTGATGATCTGGTTGAGATGAAATTTCATTAAGGATTTTGCTGCATCTTTCAATGTTATGCTCGGCCAAATATGCCAAAGCCAGGTACCATTGGGCTTCCTGCCTGAATTCATTGGGATGTTTGACGACTTCGAATAATTGCTTCCGGGCTTTTTCGTACTCCTTAAGCTCAAGGTAGCACATGCCAATATAAAAGGATGCTGTGAGCTGAAAGTTTTGTTTTGACTGGTTTAACGAATGGATGGCACTTTCCCAGTCCCCTTCTTTATATTGTTGGATACCTATGTTGAACATACCCGTAGAATCAATACCATCACGCATCTCAACAATCTGGTTGTATTCCTTAAAGTATGACGCAAAAAGGGCATCTGGCGTGTAACTTTGTTTATCGCGGAGAAGGGTGAAGTAAGTTAGCAATAAAGCGATAACAGCAGCAGCAGCGTAGGTATAGTATTTCAGGTGCTTTATGTTACCGATTGCACGTTTGGCAAGGGAAGAAGAATCAACTTTTGAAGAAAAGTGCTCATAGAGGAATTCATCATGTCCCAGTAGTTTTTGGAAGCCTCTGTACATATCCACTTCCTGTGCAAATTCAGGATCATGCTTAATCCTTTCTTCAATCAGCTTTGTACTTTCCTTATCCAAAGCCCCTTTGACGTAGTCTATAATTTGATCTAAAGTTATTTCTTCCATTTTCTTCTAAATTTTTCCAACCTTTTACGTGCCTCTTTCCTGCACCGGCTTAATTTGGTTCTTGTTGAAGCATTAAAATCGATTAGCAATAGGCCTGACATATCTGTTCCTTTATTGATATTAAACTTCTGAAAAAGTACATCCCGACACTCTTTGGTCAGATCATTAAATATTTTTTCATATAATTTCAGGTTTTCATTTTCTATCTTGTCCCGTTCCGTGGTATCCTCAACCGGAATGTATAATGATTCAAGTTTCTCATTTTCGCAGCTTATTTCAAAACCCTCACGTTGCATCCTTTTGTACAGGATATTTTTACATATCGTAAAAAAATACGCATCAAGATTTTTAATGATGGATTCATTTTCGGTTTCATCAATTTTATTTAGCAATGCCTCAATTCCTTCCTGTAGCATATCATCTACTTCAAAACGGGATCCATTTAAGGATTCAACAAATGCCGCAAATACTTTTCGGTTCTTACTTAAAAACTTAGCCGTTTCGTAGTTGTCACGATTTCTCAGTTTCTCAATGCGTTTTTTGTCTTTTGCTTTCATCTCATTGAAGATGATTAATAATACCTGCGAAAGCAAAAGTAACAATTCGCGCTGCTCTATTTAAATGATCCGTCAAACATTCTTTTGCAACAGAAAATTAAGGTTTGTTAACATTTGTTAACAACCTAAAAACCCTTATGTCCTTGATTGGAAATTCTTTGCGGCGTTTTCTTAAAATTTTTTATAAAAAAAACTGTAACAAAACACCTTTCCCGACTCAATAAAGTAGAGGCAAGTTACTGGCTTGGAAAATCTACAAAAACCAAAATTAAATATTGAATACGAAATCAAAAACCGAAACCAAATGAAAAAGAATCTATCAATCATCATGTTGCTATCGGCAATGATCAATGCGGCGACCGTGCCTCCGGCTATGGAATCTGGATGGACAACTGCACCGGCTTCGCCATCGAAGAAAACCTCTTTGATATATTTGACCTGCCATCTGGCCCAACTACCGGCATACGCATAGCCGAAACCAATGCCATAGATGAAATCTGAAACAAT
>CAYNDN010000900.1:0-589 GCA_964395075.1 uncultured Lentimicrobiaceae bacterium
GTATCAAATGCCTGTGGAAGTGTAAATCCGGATTTTGGTAAAAGTGAATTGATGCTAATTACTGATCACATAAACCTGCTGGGGGGTAATCCGCTGATTGGCAAAAACTATGATGAACTGGGTTCCAGGTTCCCGGATATGAGCCGGCCTTATAACAAGGCAATCAATGATAAAATCCGGGAAGTGGCCAAAAAACTTGCTATCGAATTGAATGAAGGGGTGTATGCAGCTGTTGCGGGGCCAAACCTGGAAACACGTGCTGAATACCGGTTTATGCGGCGGATAGGCGCCGATGTTGTGGGTATGAGCACCATCCCTGAAGTTTTAGTGGCAAATCATTTAAGCCTGCCAGTTGCAGCAATTTCAGTAATTACTGATGAATGTGATCCGGACAATCTGGCACCTGTTGACATTAAAGATATACTTGCCATGGCTGCTATCGCGGAAAAGAAAATGACAATGATTTTCACTGAGTTGGTTGGGGAGCTATAAAAAAGGCCTAAACATTAAACCTGATATTCAGCATGTCGCCATCCTTAACAACGTAATTTTTTCCTTCTATATGAAATTTCCCCGCTTCCTTAACGGC
>CAYNDN010000900.1:599-1829 GCA_964395075.1 uncultured Lentimicrobiaceae bacterium
AACGGCTTGCTCAGAGCCATAATTCATAAAATCTGTGTATTTCATCACCTCTGCACGGATGAACCCGCGTTCCAGATCGCTGTGGATAACTCCGGCAGCAACAGGTGCAGTGGAGCCTTTTTTAATGGTCCACGCTCTGACCTCTTTGGGACCGGCAGTGAAAAATGATTCGAGATTCAACATTTTATAAGCAGATCGTATCATCCGGTTTACGCCAGGTTCGGTAAGGCCTGCATCATCAAGAAATTCCTTGCGATCGGTTTCATCATCCAGTTCGGCAATTTCCGACTCAAGCTTTCCGGCGACAACAATTACCTCAGAACCCGTATCCTTTAGCACCTTTTTCACTGCCTCCGAATAGCTATTGCCATCAATGGCGGAATCGTCATCCACATTACAAACATACATCAACGGCTTATCGGTGAGCAAATACATGTCGTCAATAATCTTATGCTTATCAACCGGATCCATCTCAAAATCACGAACATTGCCAAAGTTCTCAAGATGATCGGCAAGTTTTTGAAGCTCGGCAGCCTGGCGTTTGATTTCCTTGTCGCCCGACTTGGCCAGTTTTTCAAGTCGCTGTATTTTTCGTTGTACCAGGTCGAGGTCGCGAACCTGCAATTCCAGGTCAACAATTTCCATGTCTCTAACCGGATCAACCGAACCCTCGATATGTGGGAGGTTTTCATCATCGAAACACCGTAATACGTGTATAAGTGCATCGGTTTGCTGGATGTCGGCCAAGAACTTATTGCCAACCCCCTCGCCCTGGCTCGATCCTTTGGCCAGCCCCGGGATATCCACAATGTCAACCGTTGCAGGAACTACCCTTGCTGACTTTATGATTTCATCAATTTTATACAAACGCTCATCCGGGACATCGATCATCCCCAGGTTGGATTTATTGGTACTGAAAGCAAAATTTGTGATCTCTGCTTTTGTTTTTGAAATACAATTAAAAATCGCTGTTTTTCCGGAATTGGTCATCCCGATGATTCCACATTTAAGACCCATTGATGTAAAATTTTAAAATTGGGGTGCAAAGGTAGAATTTAAACCTGAAAAAATATTGGTTATAAAACTGATAGATGTTGGTATTAATTCTAAAATCCGCAAGGATTTTTATTAGATCAATATTTTGTGATGGTCCGGAACATAACGCACCACTTACAAGAATGATTTAAAATTCGTTTAGGGGGTGCAATAGTGCAGCGGAAATATTGTGGG
>CAYNDN010000901.1:0-1825 GCA_964395075.1 uncultured Lentimicrobiaceae bacterium
CATTGATCAGGCTGCCAGGTTAGCTGCTACCCTTTGACGCGTCGAATCCGATAAATTATACCGTTAAGGTCAATGCCTTAATTTGGAAACGCATATTTTTTTTGTACATTCCATTTCTCTTCTACCCCGTATAATTCATATGCTTCTCCTGGATCGTGAACTGATGATCCGGTTGATTGATGGTTAATGTTGTAACTCCTGGTAAAAAAACATAGGGAGTAACAATATTACCGGTTCAATTATCTGTTATAAATAACGGATAAGTTTTTTCAGGATGCGTTAGCATTGGGTTATGATTTGCCATGTAAATACGCTGACATCTTTGGATGATGGTATCCGAGCCCCAATTAGTATGAAAGGGGGGTAAGTTTTATAGGTCCCCCTAGTTGAACACATAATTCCAAAAACTGACGTATGAAAATGATTAAGACGATCATTGCAGACGACCAACCGCTGTTTGTCGAAGGTCTGCGATCGGTTTTTTCTGAAAAGCTAAGCGATATTGAGATCATTTCCTGGCATGGTGATGGGAAGGCCTTACTTAAGGATGCTGCTGTTCCGGAAGCTGATCTGTTGATTATGGACCTTAACCTAGCTCAGGTTGATGGTTTGCAGGTGATAAAAACATTGCGATCAAAGTCCAGAAAACCTATCATTCTCGTTTTTTCCAGATACAATGATTCGAATATTGTGAAAACGGCTTTTCGTAATGGTACGGACGGTTATTTGCTCAAAAAGGAAAAACCAGAAGCACTCTTCAGCGCCATACGTGCCGTTATGAGTGGAAAAACCTTTATTGGATCCGGCGTGCAAATCAAATCCCAGCAGGTAAATGGCTCCGTTGGGCGTCAATTACCCGACCAGGCTTCTTTTGAGGATCGATTTATCCGTAAATATCACCTTACTAAAAGGGAGTTGGAAGTACTCAATCTGATAACAGAGGCCTTTAGTAACAAAGAGATTGCGCGAGAATTGTTTATTAGTGATCAGACCGTTAGCGTGCATCGCAAAAACATCATGCGGAAACTTGGTGTGAGCAATACTGCGGGACTCATTAAAATTGCCTACGATAATAGTTTGGTCTAAAATACCTGCTATCAGGTATAGATCGAACGGAAAAGATTCTTATATTTGTGGTAATACAGCCAGCAATCGGCTTAAACGACACTAACTGATATATCCCATGACTAAACAAATCTACTCTGCCAGGGGCCTGTTCGGCCCGTGCAGTTTCCAATTCTTGGTTTACTGCTTTCTCAAAGTGTTTATTGTTTACATATTGGGTTTCCATAGTATTAGTGTTTCGTTACCGAAACAAGCTAATTTGTTAACTAAAATTTAAGGAAGTTTTTCTTTGATATTTATACAAGGTGATTAATTTCGTTTTGCTTTATGACGACCAATGCAGACGACTTTACACCGCCCTAATTACGGCACGTTTTAATCTTTCATATTTAATTCTTTAACCTAATTTTTACAAATCTTAATCTTATGGGAAAAACGAACTTTACCTTCGTTCGTCCGGTGAGCTGGGCTGCTAGCCTGCTTGTCATGGCGTTCATGTTCGTGGCTCAGACATCTTTCGCCCAAACCGGCGATTGCGGATGTCAGGACCAGGTGAATGTGACCCTTGACGCAGAATGCACCTTTGCACTCACCCTGTCACAAGTTGGTGCAGGAGACTGTACCCTTGCGGATCGTGTCATTGTGAACGACCGCAACCCTGGAAACGGCAATATTATTGATTGCGCGGGTCTTTACACCTACGGAATCTTTGATGCCGATGACAACCTCATTTGCTGGGGAGAAGTACTGGCCGAAGACA
>CAYNDN010000902.1:0-1812 GCA_964395075.1 uncultured Lentimicrobiaceae bacterium
TTTTTAAAACGATAGTCCCGCTGAAAGCGGGATTAGCTCATTTTAGTCATTTTCCATTTTAGTTCATTTATCGCCATAAATTGCTACCAATTAGTCAACCGCGACAATTTTTTGTCGACGTCGCTTTGTCAAGCGCCTAAACATAATCACGAACTAGGCTGAATCAAGCCGTAATGGCCGTCTCGTCGCCGATACAATACATTTATTTGATCAGATCGGGCGTTGGTAAACACCAGGAAGTTATCTTCGATCAAATCCATCTGCAATACGGCTTCTTCGATATCCATCGGTTTATATTCAATGTGGCGAATTTTGATTTGGCGTTCGATGTCTTCGTCAGGCGGGTTGATTTCCGCAACCGGCATCGATCGATTGCGGTTTTTTGCTACGGATCTGCGTTCCCTGATTTTTTGCTTGTTTTTCTTAATCTGTTTTTCAAGCTTGTCGAGCACCATGTCGATGGCCGAATACATGTCCACCGTTTCTTCTTTGCCAATGATGCTGAGCCGGTCACCTGAAATGTTGATTTCAGCAATATGCCGAAATTTTTCGACTGCCAGAACAACATTGGCTTCGGCCGGGTTGTCAAGAAATTTGTCGAATCGATCTAATTTATCACCAACGTAGGATTTTAAATTATCAGAAGGATCAATGTTCTTGAACGTGACAGATGTCTGCATACGTTTAGACCTCCCTATATCTGTTTGCGTTTATTGGATGGCAAAACTTTTAACATTTCACGATATTTGGCCACCGTCCGGCGTGCAATATGAATTTCATCTTTTTTTAGAATTTGAGCGATTTTATCATCGCTGTAGGGCTTTTTAGGATTTTCACCCAATATGATTTGTTTGATTTTGTCCTGAACACTGGCGGATGCGATGCTGCCGCCATGGGATCGCCGGATTGAGCTGTTGAAAAAATACTTCAGCTCAAATATACCCTGGGGGGTAAACGCATATTTATTGGTGGTTACCCGGCTGATCGTGGATTCATGCATCCCGATATCCTGGGCCACATCCCTGAGTACCATCGGCTTTAGCCGGGAAATTCCCTGATCAAAAAAGTCCCGTTGAAAGCGCAGGATGCTTTCCATGACCCGGTAGATGGTTTTTTGGCGCTGGTGGATGCTTTTAATCAGCCAGGCCGCCGAGCGCATTTTATCCTGGATATAATCTTCGGCATCCCCGGAGATTTTTTTGCCGCGCGTAATGGAATTCTTATAAAAAGAATTCACGCGCAGTTTCGGCATGCCGTCGTCATTGAGCAGGATGACAAAATCATTTTCAAGCTTATAGACGTAGATGTCCGGATTGATGTATTGCGGTGTTTCATCACTGAACTCGCGGCCGGGTTTGGGCTCCAGGCTGGTGATGACATTGACCGCGGATACGACTTCATCCATGCTCTTTTTCAAGGCTTTGCAGATCAGCTTGTAATTTTTCTTTTCCAGATTCGGCAGATGATTGGTGATGATTTCGGTGACAATCGTATCCCGCAGGCCCAGATGGTTGGCCTGTATCAGCAGGCATTCCCTAAGGTCCCGGGCACAAACGCCAATGGGATCGAAGGTTTGAATCAGGGATAAAATTTTTTCGATATTTTCCAGCGATGAACCGCTCGTTTCGGCAATTTCTTCGATCGACACATCCAAATAGCCGTCCTTATTTAAATTGCCGATGATCAGACTGGCAATTCGCTCTTCTTCCGGGTTCGGCTTGGTCATGATAAACTGCCAGAGCAGGTGATCGTTGAGCGATTCCTTGCGGGCGATAAAGGATTCAAAACGCGGGGTGTCCCGGTCCTCGGCTT
>CAYNDN010000903.1:0-1812 GCA_964395075.1 uncultured Lentimicrobiaceae bacterium
ATTGTCATGCTCTTTTACGAAGTGTTTTAAAAAATAGAAAGTTAAAAAAGTTAAAAGCTGAACTCCTCCTCAAACCCAATGATACGTCACTACTCAACGGAATCGGTGATGTATATCAGCAGATGAATAAAATCGAATTAGGGCTATCTTATTATCAAAAAGCACTGGAAATCGATGAAGGCAATATTGACGCAATGAATCGGATAGCTGTTATCAGTGTAAATAAAAAAAATTATAATTCGGCCATTTCCCTGCTTCAAAAAATTATCACGCTTTATCCGGATAAGGCAGACACCTATTATAATCTTGCGTGTATTTATGCTATCCAGAATCAGACAGTTGCCGCGATATCCAGCTTGAAATCCGCCATGGAACATGGATATAACAACATGAAACAGATACGAACAGATAAGGATCTGGAAAATATCCGTAAGACAGGTTATTATCAAGAGTTGGTCAAAGAGCAAAAAAACTCAGGTACATAATTTATAAATGCAGACCGAATTTAAAAAAAAAATAAAGAATATTCAGGTATTGAGAGGCGTTGCCGTGCTGTCGGTTGTCCTCTATCACATATGGCTGTTTGAAAAACAAATGAATTTCGGCAAGCAGCTTATGCCAGGCATATTCAGTCTCGGATATCTTGGCGTAGATCTTTTTTTCATAATCAGCGGTTTTGTAATGGTATCGGTCACAAGAGGAATTTTCCAACAGCCCTTTGGCTCCATTCTTTTTTTATATAAACGCATTACAAGAATATATCCCTTGTACTGGTTTTACAGCATCCTTCTTGTAACAGCCTATTTTATCCTCGGCACAGACACGTCTTCACTGGCAATAAATGTAAAAGCCTTTCTATTACTACCACAAGAAAAGTATCCGGTACTGAACGTCGGCTGGACATTAATCCATGAGATGTATTTTTATATTATTTTCTCTTTTTTTTTATTTGCACCTGAAAAATGGCTGAGCGGACTTCTTTTATTATGGTTTCTGCTGATTATTTGTTTTTACCTATTAATATTCAAAACACAAAGTGTCACGTTAACACCTGCGTTATTCCACATCATACACCCGCTGACAATTGAATTTATTATGGGCTGCATGATTGCATTGTTATTCTATAAAAAATTCCGCATAAACGGTAATACAATCCTTGTCATCGGGCTATTGTTTTCCATTGCCGGAATGATAATTTACTCTCATGATCAAGGTCTATGGCTGCGGGTTTTCCTGATAGGACTCCCATTTTCGTTACTGATATTGGGTGCTGTAAAAATTGAATCCGATAGTGGTCAATGTTTTTCCGAAATATTAAGCTCAATTGGAGACGCATCCTATTCAACCTATTTATCCCACACGCTTGTAATAATGCTAATCGCCCGCTTATGGAAACGAATTCCGGAATTTGAGAATTATGGATATCTGGCAACTTCAATTCTTATGTTATTCGGATCTCTAATTTATGGAAAATACAGCTACAAATTTTTAGAATACCCCATTTTGACCGCAGCTAAACAGATACCCCAAAAATTTAAAAAAAAAGTGAGCTTTTTCTAATATTGAAACCATCTCCTCATAAAAACAACAGGATTCATAGTATACAGGCTCTAAGAGGGTTTGCGGCTTTATCCGTGCTTTTTTTCCACATCATGTTGATGCAGAAAAAATGGGGTTCCGGGAATCTGATTCTGCCGAACCTGTTTCATATCGGTGCTTCAGGTGTGGATCTCTTTTTTGTTATTAGTGGCTTTGTAATGGTGATCGTGACACGTGGCACGTTTCAAAAACAAGGCACTGTGGTAACATTCC
>CAYNDN010000904.1:0-1810 GCA_964395075.1 uncultured Lentimicrobiaceae bacterium
TCGTTTTTTTAATTATCGGAAGAGGCAAACGAGCCAAGGATATAAAAGACCTGATTAAAACCTATAATTTAAGAAATTGTAAAATGTTGCCATTTCAACCTGATGAGATTTTACCGTATTCACTGGCTTGTGCAGATCTCGGGGTTGTTGTTTTAGATGAAAAAACGAGTCAGGTAAGTATACCAAGTAAGACATATAATTTAATGGCTGTTGGTGTTCCATTACTCTGTATTGCGACAAAAGATTCTGAATTGGGGGATTATATTGATGAGTATGAAAATGGCGGTATTTTCTCAGCCGACCAGGTTAAAGAAATATGTAACTTTATTCAGACTCTCAGCAGTAATAAAGATTTATTAAATAAATTTAAGCGCAACTCTCTGAAGGCTTCACGTAATTTTACAAGAGATAATGCCAAAAAGTTTTATCAATACTACCAATAATGGTTAAATCAGTAGTATCAAAAATAGTGTATTCAGGGTATAATGTACTTCATGCAGGACAGCTGGATGAATACTATCAGGATGTTAAACGAGTTAATAGTCAAAACGTACACATTCATCATGATTATTTAAAATTCTATCTAAAAAAGTGGGGATTCGATCCGGATATTGAAATGAATTCACTGATGGACAAGGGAGATATTAAAAAATGGACTAAAAAAGTAAATCCGTCTGATATCCACAGCTGGGCATATACCGGTGGTTCTTACGGGGAGCCGCTTCGTGTTCCCTATTCAAAAAAGCGCGGGTTGATCCGTACGGCCACTTTTAAATACTTTAATGAGGCTGCCGGATACCGGCTGGGAGATCCCTTTTTCCTGATTCGTGCCAAAAACAAATCTTCGTTCATGAAGTATCTTCGGAATGAGCATATTTTTATCCCGGGGGACATATCGGAATCGAAGATCAGGGAGTTTGTCAATGAACTCAGGGAGAAAAAGATAAAAGTCCTGATGGGATACCCGACCGTGATGTATGAAGTTGCGCTCTATTTACAGCAAAACCCTTCTGAAAAAAGAGGCCTCTCTGTTAAATCTTTGATTTCTGTCTCCGAACCGCTGGAGGATTTTAAACGAAGCGTTATACATGATGTTTTCGGCTCTGTTTTTGTAGACAGGTTCAGCAATGAAGAAGTCGGGTTAATTGCACAGCAAAGAGAGTTTGGGGGTGACTACTATGTTAATAAATTTGGTGTATACGTCGAGATAGTTGATCCGGAAACTTTAAGGCCGGTAGCAGAGGGTGAACAGGGAAAGGTGGTTGTAACTGATCTTTGTAACGATCTAATACCGGTAATCCGGTACGATACGGGAGATCTTGCCACGGCTGTCAGCTACAGGGAAGGGCAGCTTGAAACGATCCGTAATATAGTTGGAAGAGTGTCGGAACAGATTTTTTCAGTAGCTGGTAACCCGGTGTCTCCGCTTATGCTTGGTCCGTATATTTACAAGCCTCTTTCTAAACAAGGGCCGGTTTACCAGTATCAGTTTGCACAGACAGCAGCCGGCAGATATGAATTTAGAATTAAAACAGGAAAAGGTGACATTCCGGGTTATGTAATAGATGAAGTGGTGGATGGCCTGAAAGGTGTATTGGGCAATGAGGCTGTCATAACTGTGGTATATTGTGAGAATATTAAACCGCAGCCTTCCGGAAAGCGGCCGATTTATAAAAATGAAATGGGGGATCAAAAAAGATGAAAAGATTCTTTGACTTTTTTGCAGCACTTTTCGGGTTAATCCTGTTGTTGCCCGTATTTTTAGTCGTATCTGTTGTAGTGGCCATAAAGCTTGGCCGCCCTGTTTTTT
>CAYNDN010000905.1:0-1437 GCA_964395075.1 uncultured Lentimicrobiaceae bacterium
GTGCGGAGATCAAAATGAATACAGAGGCTGTACAGTGCACATGTACAGCTTTATAAATAATGGTGAAAAGTATGCAAACAGACCCGTGGACTGGAAACTGTTGCCTGAAGTGGAAGAACTGTGGAATGTTATGGAAAAAATTAATGCAAAATCAGAAGATGGCGCCATAAAAGATCTATAAGCCCAGGATATGTATTGGCCTATCTAAAAATGCGATATCGGATATGAAACAATATAAATCTAAATTCCGCCGGAACGAATACTTTAAAATAAAAAGGGAGATATAATGACACCTGCTTCTGAACAGGCTCTCTCAAATCTCAGGGATATGACAACTATTCAATGGTATATAATTCCCCTGCTGGCAATTGTGTTTTATATTTACACAAATGAGGTCCAAAAAGCCCGGCAAAATAAAAACTGGGATGCCTTGTTCGCTGGTGTCACTCTATTCGGCACGGATTTTCTCTTTGAAACCATCAATGGTTGGATTTTCCATCTAACCCAATACTCAGCCTTGTGGACCACGCCCGGGGGAACAGCCCTGCGCACCACAGTAGGGTGGAATATAGAAATCATGTTCATGTTTTCACTGGCTGGTATTATCTATTACAATACTCTTTCCGGAGTGAAGGGCAGACGTATTCTGGGATTGTCCGAACCCTTGTTCTGGGCCATCGTCTATGCCGCCTTCTGCGTATTTGTGGAATGTCTACTAAACGCCGGGGGGCTCCTGGTTTGGGAATATGCCATATGGGAAAGAACCCTTACGGGGGTGTTGCCTATCTTTTTTGCCGGTTATTTTCCCTTGTTTCTAAGCCCCATGCTGGTAATCAGCCTTAAAACAACGTTTCATAAAGTAATTTTTATCGGTTCAATCTATATAACAGCTATTTTGATGAACGTCATTGCCCTTGGACTGCTGAACTGGCAATATTAAATAGCTATCAATATCAGTTTCGCTTTTATTTTTTCGCCTCATAAAACGAAATAATATTCGCATAATTTTCCTATCTTGAAAGAAATAGTTCATGCTGAAAGTTTTAAAAAACTCGAAACCGCTAGTATTTTTTCTCATATCGACATTGCTGCTATCTATTGGTTTTTACAGAAATCAATGGAATGCAGCCAACCCAAAAAAATTCCATTCTTTTCAAAAAGATTCTGAAAGCATGATCATTGGGAGGTTGGCTAAATCACAGCAGGATGGCATCTTATCAAGTGGTGGCCTGACGGGTTGGTGCAACAGAACATGGCCGCGGATAAAACAAGAAAACAATATTGATCAATATCGTATCTATAAAGAAAAATTAAATATACACAGTTATTCCGCATATAAATCACAAATTGGTTTCCAGGGCATATTCTTTTCGTTTTTAGATCATATTACAAATTTTTCGAATGATATAAACTTAAAGCTTTTTTTTATCATCACGT
>CAYNDN010000905.1:1447-1810 GCA_964395075.1 uncultured Lentimicrobiaceae bacterium
TGATAATTCTATGGTCTTATTTCGAATTTGGTATCATTGCCGGCCTTGTACTTTTCATCACTTCTACCTATTCACAATGGTTGACTCTTTTTGGTCGGAATCTCTGGTGGGTTATCTGGGCCTTCTATTTACCGATGATAACAGCGATGTTTCTTCTTTTTTATGAAGAGAAAACAGGGAAGTATTCTGATTGGGTATCTGCAATTTTACTTTCTTTGGCGTTATTTATTAAATGCTTATTTAATGGTTATGAATATATAACCACAACAATATTAATGATGATGACACCTTATGTATATTACGCTTGTTACAAACGATGGCAGTTAAAAAAAATTTTATTGAGAATTTTTTCTGTTTTGGTGG
>CAYNDN010000906.1:0-1805 GCA_964395075.1 uncultured Lentimicrobiaceae bacterium
CTTTCCATCCAAAACCCTGAAGCTGATCTTTGTTTCAGGGGTAATTTCCCCGATGCCGGTAGCATCCTTAAAATGCAAATAAAACCTTCCGGTTCCGCTTTCGCTGATGGTGGCGTGGTAGGTGTTCCAGCGCAGGTTGGTAAAGGTGTTTTCCTGGCGGTCTTCGAGAAGGAGGCTGTAGTTATCGAGTTTTTCCTGCGTTGCTGAAAATTCAAATACGCCGGATTCGGCTACATCCACACCGATGGGAATGATAAAATCTTCGATATTCTTATCGGGCAATGACTGCACAGCAAAGTCTTTGCCGTTGTCGTCCACAAGTTTTGTATAAAGTGCCAGGTTGGGGTTGCCTTTAAATTTGGCTGCATCGTAGGATGGATCGAGGCCGGTGGTCATGTTGCTGTGAAAGCCAATTGCCGTGGTGTTGGATGTTTCGTTTCCTCGGATGGTTAGCTCAACAGATGGCCAGGTTTCTTTTGACTTGTAGGCTGCTGCTGTGTTGTGTGCCTGCATGTTGGTATTGAATTGCAGATTGCCACCACCTGAAACCACTTTTACCATGAAGGCCTGTCCGGGCGCAATAAAATTCTGGCTGATGGATGAATAACCTGTGATATCCGCATTGCTGATGACTTTGTAATCCTGGCTACCGAAGGTGTAATCAGCTCCTTCATCCCAGATATAGAGGGCTTCGTAATTATCGTCCAGCAGTGCGGTATTGGCAGCAAGGAAATTACCGGTGGTTCCGGCTGCAGTAGTAACGCCAATGGCCGAGGTAAATGGATTCCCAACGAGGTTAAAGCCATTTCCCTGTCCGGAAGTATAAGTTGCTGCATAAGTTACATCATCGGTAATGGGCGTTCCTGAAAAAGATAAAACCCCATCGGAAATTCTTGTGAGACAATAGCCGCGGGCATCAATAAAAGTTTCATCCCCAAAATCTTCCGGTTGTGAGCCTTCATAATCAAAATATATCCAGTAATTATACAGTTCGCTAAAGCGGAAAAACTGGTAGGCAGGATCTGTAAACCCGATGCTGTTGTCAGTCATCCATGAGCTGTTGATAGACTGCCCTGAAACCGGCGCCGACACATAATGCCATTTTTCGCCTTTGCTGATTATATCGGCATAACGCTGGAAAGTGATGTTGCCTGCGGCTTCTCCCTGCACGATGAGCGATCCCGTGCCGGAGGTGCCCATGCCTGTGGAGGCAACCGTAAAATTGCCATAATTGTAGAAGTTTCCATCAATTGAAAGATTTTCGCCGGCATTTATTTGTGTGGAAACTCCGGAACCAATTACCAGGTTGTTTATTGTTTGGCCGGTGGGGATGACGGGATCGCTGCCGCCCGAAAAATCGTAAAGGCCCACATTGGTGGTGGAAGCTGGTGTGCTTCCACTACTCCAGTTGGTGGCGGTATTCCAGGCTGTTGAGGTGGTATTCAACCAGGTGTTGAAAGGTGAGGAGGTTACCCAGTCGTCGTTTGCCATATTCTGTAAAGTTCCGTCGTTGCCATTACCTGAAAAATCCTGAAGTACAGAACCCGAATTATTATCAAACGTGTAATATGCCACCAGCCCGCTTTCGTTTCCGGTTAGGGTTTTGCACATGTTTTCGCGGATTTCAGTAGCTGAACGAGCAATATTCCAAATGCGGACTTCGTCCATTTCGCCATTAAAATAAGTATTAGTATAATGACCTTGCCAACCAATAAATAAATTATTATCACAATCAGGTAGTGAGGTGAGTGCGTATTCATTGGGATCTTGTATTCCATTTATATAAAAATAAATCTTAGTCCCAT
>CAYNDN010000907.1:0-1401 GCA_964395075.1 uncultured Lentimicrobiaceae bacterium
GTCACCGGCATCGACTTCAGGTTCAGGTTGAATCGTAAGCACCAGGCAATCAGTGGCATCCTCACATGGGAAGATGGCATTGGCTGATAAGCATATCTCCACATTTCCGGATGCCAGGTCCTGAACACCATGATAATAGATCGGATTTAAGGTCGTAGCATTTTCGAAAGTTCCATCACCATTGGTTGTCCAGAGTAAAGATTCATAATTTTCAGCAGATGCTGCAAACACTTCAAAAGCTGTATTGCTACAAATCGTTACATCATCACCGGCATAAGCCAATGCGTCCTCACAATTAATATCTGTATAAATGAGATCAACAAAAGCAGTTCCAAGAGGAGCAAAACCTTCATCAAAACCCGGATACGGGAAGCTGTAATAAACATTTTCATAAACAGTTCCGCTGCTATTGATGTAGAATTGAAAAATAAAATCACTACCAGCCAGGAACCCATTAATCTGATCAGGATTTGATCCATCATCCATCGAACATATTACCTCGATATGATTGCCATTTAAAAACTCATCCCCCACGGTGGCATTTCCCACACAAACATTTTCACCCGAGAACGGATCAACATCAAATATCCCGATCTCATCACCGGGTGAGAGGTTAACATCTTCAACCACGGCAGATAAAATAAATATCGACATGGGATTGAATGGGCTTGTCCATACTTTTTCAAAATATTGGAATGGCTCGATTGTAAGTTGCATGCAGTCTGTGGCATCATCACATCCTTCTGCAGCAAAAGCAGTTAAACACAACTCCACATTTCCGTTTTGGATATCATTCGGCCCCGGAAAATATTCAGGATTCAGTAAAGCAGGGTCATCAAAGGCCCCATCGCCATAAGTATCCCAAAGCACTGATTCATAATACTGTGCTGATGCATCCTGAACAACAAAACTGCTGTTATCCTCGATAGTGGCATCATCACCTGCATCAGCCACTGCATTATCGCATGGTTGCAATGGTGTTCCACACAGGGTATTCGACTCACCGGATTCGGTACCATCAGGCAGTATCTGTGTAATATAAAAACAATGCTCCTGTCCCGCATCAAGGCCTTCTGCGGTGTATAAATTTCCTTGAATATCAGATTCAATCAATATACCATCACCGGAATAAACATTAAAAACCGGAACATAAAATGAAGAGGAAAAGCTAAATTCCGCTGCGGTGGTTTTATTGTCATCCGGGAAGAAATCCCCCATGTAACCGCCTTCGAGAAAATTATAGGTAAACGAATCATATTCCTGAGATTCACTGGCATCCCAACACTTCATTGTGAATGCATTTCCGGGTGTAAAGCCGGGGCCGCCAACCAGTGTTTTCCAAGCTTTTAGTACATAATTGGTATTGGGCTCACCAGGAGGTGGCCCGGGCATTACAAAACT
>CAYNDN010000907.1:1411-1801 GCA_964395075.1 uncultured Lentimicrobiaceae bacterium
AAAACTACCCACAAGCAGGTCACCGTCAAAAATGGCCAACTCATCACCCGCTTCCATTGGTATGCCATCTACATCCGATTCGAAAATATAAAAAGTCCAGATCAGATCGCTTGGATCGCCGGAAACCTCAGGCCAGTGGGTTACCACAACATCTGTTTCGGGTATGGACTCCCAATGTAGTTCAACACTTTCCGGACCCGGTATTAAATTCAACAACACGGGAGATGGAGGTGCAGCCGGTGTGGCGCAGAGCATGTTGGATGGTTCCGATTCCGATCCGTCAGGCAAAACCTGGGTTACATAAAAACAATATTCTGTACCATTTATCAGTCCGGTAACATCATAGGTATATTGTTCCAACCCATCATCAATTAATTCGCCATCATCATA
>CAYNDN010000908.1:0-1800 GCA_964395075.1 uncultured Lentimicrobiaceae bacterium
AGTTACTCATTTTGCCACTATTACTGCCTGCTGGGTACTGCTGGCTGCCAACTTATTGAAAACATAAACTAATCAACTAAGAAAATTTTACCCACAAAAATGGTAGTAGAACCAAAAGAATTATTACTCGCCAGAGAATGTTTCTAAAAAAAATTCAATCCAATTAATCAGCCCCTTGCAAACAACTTCATCCGTTCGAGGAAATTAACTTTTTTGCGGTCCGAAACTTTTAGTTCGGTTTTTTCACTGTCTTTTATTATTACGAAACCTCCGTGACGCCGGGTATATTTTTTCACGTAATTCAGGTTTACCAGATGTCGGTTGTGTATCCTGAAAAAATTGAGGTCGGAGAAGAGGTTTTCGTAGGTTCCAATGTTGTTGGATACCATTATCGGGTTTTGCTCATCCTTGAAATAAAAGTTGGTGTAGCAGCCATCGGATTCGCATCGGATTATTTTGTCGATCATAAAAATTTCGAAACCATCGCTTGTTGGCAGCATGATGCGCTTTTGGCGCTCTTCTTTTGCTTCGCGGATAAGCTGCACCCGGTGGTTGAACAATTCGGATGGTTTGATAATACTAACCCGATCCACGGCAGACTTTAATTCCAGATGATTGATTGGTTTTAAAAGGTAATCGATGGCCGAAAATTCGTAGGCTTTCAAGGCATAATCCTTGCTGGCCGTGGTAATGATAACATTGAAATCTTTGCTTTCAACCTGCTCAAGTACGTCGAAACCTTCGCCATCGGGCATTTTAATATCCAGAAAAACCAGATCGGGCGAAGCTTCGTCGATGAGCGATATTCCTTCGTTAACGGATTTGGCCTCCCCCAAAATATGGATGTTCGGGCAGTTTTTCTCAATCATCAGGCGCAGAGCGGTTAAGCAATTGTCTTCATCGTCAACCAATACAGAATTTAAAATATCCTTCATAACCAGATTGTTTTATTTGGGCACAGCTTCAATTTTGCAGAAACTCATTTAATCCACAATATTCTAATAGTCCCAATTTTTATATTTATCATAGCTTTATAATTATCAATCAGTTGTAACAGGTAATTCAATTTCTATTCGCGTTCCTGCTGGTTTTTTTTCATCATCAAACAAATCGGTTACCTTCACTTCGAGCCTTAGTTTATATAAAGAATTTAGCAGTTTGATCCGTTCTTCGATGTTTTTCATTCCGGTAGATTTGTGCATCTTGGGTTTTTTTTGCCTATCTGTTTTTTTTCGCCCCACTCCATTATCTTCAATCATGCAAAGTATAGTGTCTTCATTTTTTCTCTCCAGACCAAGCAGCAGCTTTCCGGTGTTTTTTAAGGGCAAAATACCATGCCAGATTGCGTTTTCGAGGTAGGGTTGTATGAGCATGGGAGGAATGTATTGATTTTCAATGTCAATTTCTGAACTAACATTAAATTCTGTTTCAAATTTATTATCGAATCGCATTTTCTCGAGCTTCAGATACAGGCGGAGTGTTTCAAGTTCTGTGTCAAGAGATATCATGCTTTCCTTACTGTTTTCGAGTATTCGGCGCATCAACGATGAAAACTCCGAAAGATACAGGCTTGCTTTTTGGGTGTTTTTTTCCAGAATAAACTTTTGAATAGATGCAAGGGAGTTAAATATAAAATGTGGGTTCATCTGCGAACGCAGGGCTTTTTGTTCGGCAGAAAGCAATTTCTTTCTGTCATTGCGAGCAGTTCTATGCTTCTTTCCTTTGTTGCTGCGCGGCAATCTCTTTCTGTTACCGCAAGCAATCTCTTTCTGTCATCGCGAACGTAGTGAAGCGATCTCA
>CAYNDN010000909.1:0-1800 GCA_964395075.1 uncultured Lentimicrobiaceae bacterium
ACCCGTAAACTACTATGCAACTGTCAACACCACAAGCCATGGCTACCAAACAAACGTTTACCCACAAGCTGACACGAACTGTCATTCTGTTTGCTTTCTTGATTTTTACATGCAGCAGTGCATTCTCTCAGGCTCCAACAGCCGATAGTGCTCGTTTCAACGACCCGACCCAAAAACTCATTACTATTTATTTTAGTGAATCCGTTACACTATCAGATCTGACAGGTTTTACAATTCATGTGGGTGCAGATTCCTACACCCAGCTGAATAATCCATTTATGCTTATTGCTGACCTAACTGATAATGAGTTGACAGTTATACTCTATGATCCTTTTGACAATAATGCCTACATTAAATATGAAGATGTACAATTAGGTGTTTCGGTGGACTATGATGGTACAGGGGACTTAAGAGCATTAGATGATAATAGCCCTGTGGCATTATTTGCCGGTTTAGCTGCAATTAATAATGTAATTATGGATTGTTCCATGTTAACCGCAGCACAAAATATTGGAACAGCTTCAAGTTCTGGTCCTTGTCAGGAAGTTACCGTTCAATTGAAAATTGACTGGACATGGACACCTCAAGCCAGGAATAGTATCTATTTTCATGATAACCGAATGCAAGCAAGGGTTTTTTGGAGGGACGACTCCGACGCTCGTGTTTCATATAGTATGTCTGAAACAAGTTTGGGAAGTGGTAAATTTCAAGTTATAACACCTAATTTTACATACAACACTCAAGATGTATGCAAGTTTATACCAACTGCATATCCCCTTTATAGTGGTGCTTCGGATATAGAACAACCATCTTTATTATGTTCCGGTGGAGTAAATCAACAAGATTATGTTCTTCCAGCGTACAGATTAGATAATGAAGATCTGGATGGAAATATAAATATTACACCAGCTCTCGGTTCTGATTCAACCCTATTTTGTGTTGGTGAAGACATACCTGGATTTGTATTCAGTGATGCTACAACATTTAATTGTAATGCAAGCGTAGAACCTGATCGCCCAAATGAAGGCCAACGCTGGATGAAGTTTGCATATGGAACACATGGAACTCCCGGTATACCTGATGTTTACGTTGATGTTTATGGTACGATGGTTCAGATTACTGATAGCATTGGTGATTATATTCCCGGTCCTTTTACTGTTGATCCTGCTACCGGCAATACAGTCGCTGCATATAACACCAGGAGCGGTTTCTTTGAAAGTGAACTCTTTGTTATCCCTGAACCCTGCACAGCACCCATTGCTTCAACATATCCCATACATCATACCGGAAACTATGCTACGGACGAAACGGATGATGTTTTTGGTGTTACCCTTCAAAACTGGGGACCTTGTAACAGGTATCATCCCACACCTGTCATCAGCGCTGATCCTATTGAAAGCTACAATGAACTTCGTTTAATTGAATCTCCTCCGCCTCCCACATCTCCAGACCCCATAAATTGTGAAGATGCCATTACGGATCCTATTGCTGTTGGAAATACAGGAGGAGACATCAACTGGTTTTCTGATCCTGACCTGCTGACAAATGTTCATACAGGCGCTTCATATGGACACGGTGAAACTGCTCCTAGTACATATACATGGTGGGTTAATGAAAGTGATGGTACAGGTAACGGATGTATTTCCGATACAACCAGGGTCACATTGATCATTAATCCGACACCCAACCAGCCCACCATCAGTGCTTCCGATGCGACTGAGTTTTGTGTTGATCCGGGGAATGTTTCAGTAACACTTACTGCCGATCCGGAAGGGTCCACTGTCAGTTCATACCAGTGGT
>CAYNDN010000910.1:0-1794 GCA_964395075.1 uncultured Lentimicrobiaceae bacterium
TGGCGGCACCGGGCTTGGCTTATACTACAGCAAAATGCTCATTCAACTCCTTGATGGTAAAATTGAAATGGAATCGGTTGAGGGGCAGGGTACCACGTTTTATTTCAACCTCGGCCATGATTAACCCTGTTTGCCATTGCAACTATCCGGGATTAATCCTGTCAATAAAAGCATAATTTTTAAGATTTATTCATCAAAATTTAAACACATGAAAAAAGCATTTTTAATTTTATTTGCAATTATTGGTGCTGCAATGGTTTTACCTGCCCAGGAATACAAAGTTGTAACCACGGTAGAATCCGTTGTGCCGATGGGGATCGGACGTTCACGCATCATAGAAACCACCGACAGCCTCAATGTAGAAGATTTCACGACCAAACGTACAGACGGTAAAAAAAGCAAACAAAAAGACATCAGCCGGTCGGATGCAAAAACGGACAAACTGAATGAGACCAAACTGCTTAACTTTTACAGTGCTGTGGGTATCAATTTCCAAAACATTGCCTCAAACGATGCCATGATCACTTCAAAAATCAATAACCTGGTTAAAGAAGGATGGGAGCTTAAATTTGTTTTAAGTGGTGTTGAAAGTGACGCCGGAAAAGGCGATGGTACAGGTATTTTTATAACCAGATATTTATTTTATAAGGAATAATTCAAATTTTAAACATATGCAGAAAGGTTGTTTGCGATTTATGCAGACAACCTTTTTTTTTGAAAATATCCCTTACTATCAATACCCCAACTTGGACAAGCCAAAACCAAAAAGGAGTTGCAATTAAAAGAATGTACCCTGTTTTGGCTTGTCTAAGTTGTTAGGCAAAATTTTTAAATTTTTACACTGTTGTCCGGTAAAATTATAATGTCGTCCCTGCGGGACGTTTTGTTGATTTCTAACGCACTGACTACCCATATTTTTTTAACACACTTTTAACAAAAAGCCTGATGGATTAAAATTTTTTAAGGAAAAATAGATCGAATTTTACGGTTGGAAACAAACAGCTTTTTTTAAAACCAATTAAACACTAACAGCGTACTAAAATAAACCTCAACCATTTTGATTTCAGGTAATTACTTCCGAAATAATTCTATTAAATATTTACAAATATAAAAAGTCATTAAAATGAAACATCTTTACGTGCTCATCATTTGCATCCTGCTGGCCGGAGTGTCAGTGAATGCGCAAGTTGCAAACGTTGGTGGTTCTGTGAATCCCAACCAAACCCAACAAAATAAAATTCAAAAAGAACAACCAGACGGCCTCAGCGGCTTGCCCCCAACAGGTTTAGAACTTGTTGACAATAACGATGGTTCGGTAACGGTAAGTTGGATTGAACCTGGTGATATGACCAACTTTTTAGATTACAGTGTTTATCGTAGCGAACAATCGGGATTTACCCCCGGACCTATCAATTTAATTGCAGACAACATTGCTGATACCTCATATCTGGACAGCAATGTGGAAGATTTTCAGACCTATTATTATGTGGTATCTGCAAATTTTGGCGGAGGAACGCCCGAGGAACTTTTCTCGGATGAAGCAGGCATCCTTGTAAATAATACAAGCCAAACTAAGGTTTTAGGCTACGCATTTCTGGAAGAGCGGAACAACCACGCCAACATCAAGGTGAAATTTGTTCCTGAATCCCCATCAGCGGTAGCCGATAGCGTTTACACCAACGCATTGGGTTATTTTGAAATCAACGATCTGTTCCCCGGTGTTTATTCTGTACGTTTAAGTAAGTCCGGTTTTCAAACCCCACTCACTTTTGAACAAATTTCCATCGTTGATGA
>CAYNDN010000911.1:0-1793 GCA_964395075.1 uncultured Lentimicrobiaceae bacterium
AGGCAGGAATAAAAATACAGGATTGTTTTATGGAGAAACTGTATTGCTTCGGGGATTATTCTCACCAAAGCTGATTAGTCTGCACAAACAAACCACAAAAAAACTGGCTGAGAAATACGACATTTTATTGAAAAATTTACAGGACCCTTTTGAGCGCGATGTGATCATGAGTTTTAAAAGTTTGCATAAAACCTCAAAATATTATTTATTTAAATATTTGTGTTACGACAAATACTTCCGAAAGCAAAAAATTGAAGCTATTGTAAGCCTTGATGAAAACAGTCCTTCGGTAAAAACCATTTTTGATGCAGCCAAAGCCAACAGAGTTGGAACGGTGGGAATCCAACATGGAAATATTCACGATCTCCATCCGGCATACAGATTTACAGAGAAAGATATTAAACGTAATGTTGTTCCTGATCAAACCCTGATATGGGGACCCTATTGGGGAAATTTACTTCGGGAAATCGGGAATTATCCGCCTGAGCGTTTGTTGCTCACCGGACAGTTTCGAACCGATATAATTCCATTGGTACTTCAAAAGGAACAGCAGGTATTTGATGATTGCAAGATCAATATCGTTTTTGCGTCTCAGCCCCAAAGAGACCCAAAAATCCGCCGGCAGGCAGCCTATGATGTTTTTAAGGCGATAAGGGACCTGGGAGATGAATATTTTTTACATCTGAAACTTCATCCCCGCGAAAACGCTGACAAACCTTATTATAAAGCAATTGCCAGGGAAGCCCGATGCAGTAATTTCGCTTTTGCAGAAGATATAGATCTATACAGGATCATAGCTTCGTGCCAGGTTTTGATCACCTGCTTTTCTACAGTTGGCACCGAAACGGTATATTTTTACAAACCGCTGATTATTCTGGACCATCTGAAACAGGACATTCAAAATTATTATAGGGAAGGTGTGGCTTTTCAGGTAGCCAACTCTACGGAACTCACCGCTTGTATCAGAAAATTAGCCCAAACAAATTTTGAAGTGGATAGGGAGGCTTACACAAAGTTCATCGAAAAGTACGCCTACCGGATTGATGGAAAAGCTTGCGGGAGAGCCCGGCGGTTTATCGAAAAATAATCAGGATTGAGATGCCCTGATTTGATTGAGCCAATCCTGCAGTGCTTTGTCGAAAAGCCCCATTTGGTTCAGGATTTTCTCGGCAAATTCCCTGAATGCCCCTTCGCCTCCTGATTTTTGAAGTTTGAGGCCGGCATGTTTTTTAACATATTCAGGTGCATTGGCCGGGGCGGCACTTATAGCAACATTTTCCAGTAAATCGATGTCATTCACATCATCACCAACATAAGCCATGTTTTCCAGTGGAATATTTAATTCGTGGCTAATTTTCCGGGCAACGGCAAGCTTGTTTTTTACGCCCATTTTAAGCAGCGAAATATTTAACTTGCGGGCGCGGGCGGCAACGATTTTGGTGTGTTCGCCGGTGATGATGCCCGTTTGAATGCCGGCATTACGCAACAGGATGATCCCGGCACTATCGGAGGTGTTAAACTTTTTCCACTCATTACCCTGGTTATCATAATACATTCCCCCATCCGTCCAAACACCGTCAATATCGGTTAAAACAAGTTTAATATCCATCGTTTAATTAAATTGGTTCTGATAAATGATCTCATCTTCCGGAATGTCCACACTTGCCGTTTTCCCAACTATCTGTTCGCGCTCATGCCATTTAAAACCGTCGCCGGGGCTCAACATGTGAATATCTTTTTCTGTGATGATCTCTCCTGCTTTAATTAACCGTTTGCTTGCTACAGACCTCTCG
>CAYNDN010000912.1:0-1780 GCA_964395075.1 uncultured Lentimicrobiaceae bacterium
TCAGGCATATTTCGATGCCCGAAAAAATAAGCGCAATACGATCAACGCATTAAAATTCGAGAAGCAGTTCGAAGAAAATATTTTTCAATTGGCTGATGAAATTTGTGAACTCAGGTATAAGCCATTGCCCAGTATTTGTTTTGTCGTTAACGAGCCTGTAAAACGCGAAATATTCGCCGCCGATTTTCGCGACCGGGTGATCCACCATCTGGTTTACAACTATATTTCGCCCGTATTCGAAAAAACATTCATTCATGATAGCTATAGCTGCCGTAAAGAAAAAGGGACACATTTTGGCATAAATCGGATAGATCATTTCATACGTTCATGTTCAAAAAACTACCAACAGGATGCCTATATCCTGAAAATGGACATCAAAGGTTACTTTATGTCTATCAACAAAAATGTGCTGTTTGGGATGCTAAAAAGCCATCTGTTGAATAAAGCATGTTCCTTCGAATTTGATTTACTTTTGGTTTTATACCTGATCGAAAAAACCATCTTTAATGATCCCAAAGTAAATTGTATCATCAAGGGCAACCATCATGACTGGAATGGATTACCCAGGACAAAAAGCCTGTTTTACAGCAGGAAAAATTGCGGGCTGCCCATCGGTAATTTAACTTCGCAGCTTTTTGCCAATATCTACCTCAACCCCTTTGATCATTTTGTAAAAAAACATTTTGGCATCAGGCATTATGGCCGCTATGTAGATGATTTTGTAATAATTCACCAGGATAAAGATTACTTGAAATCAATCATTCCAAAAATCAGGGAATTCTTGAAAAAAGAATTGCATCTTACGCTACACCCCAACAAAATCTATTTGCAGCATTTCGCCAAGGGTGTAAAATTTCTGGGGGCGGTTATCAAACCCCACCGCATCTACATTGCCAGCCGTACAAAAGGAAATTTTTACCATGCAATACAGGACCAAAATCGAATAGCCCGCGATCATAAACCCACAAGTGAGGAGCAGGAAAAATTTTTATGCAGTATGAACTCGTACCTGGGGATCATGAAACACTATAAAACCTACAAGCTCCGGAAAAGGTTTATCCGAAAATACCTGTCGGGGTGGTGGGAGAATTATTTCAATGCCGAAGGCTATGCAAAAATGGTGGCAAAACTGAAAATAGTCAGTCAAAAACAATCAAGATGAATAAGGTAATAAGGTTGGGTTTTGTGTGTCGTATTCCGTGTTTCTACTAAGGTTGAAAAAAATGATAAGGTTTTTGGTGTAAGTGTGGTATAAACCTGTCAGGATTTGTTGTAGAAAACATGCCGCGTGAATCTGTCCCAGGATAATTGCCTCTGTATTTTAGGGCTTGCTGATAAACTTTGAATGATGATATTTTGGCACAATACGCCGCCAACATAATGAGTTTAAAAAATATTGTACTTTTGATTATCTCTAAACGCAGATAATAAATAGAATTATGGGAAACAATGTATTCGGTACGTGGACAGATGGAACAAAAATGATCGATGTAAATATACAGATCATTATTTTTACTGAAGATGATACACATATTATTTTCTGTCCCGCACTCAATTTAACAGGTTATGGAGAAACTGAGGCAGAGGCAATGGAATCATTTAAAACCGTATTGCACGAATATTTCACCTACACAAACAATAAAGATACACTTGCAAAAGATTTGCGGATGATGGGATGGGAAATTAAAAAGAACCTGAAAAAACCGGCCACACCACCAGCCATGTCGCAATTATTGAACACCAATGATGATTTTAAAAAAATCTTTGATAATTACGACTA
>CAYNDN010000913.1:0-1777 GCA_964395075.1 uncultured Lentimicrobiaceae bacterium
CGCACCCCGAAAGGAGGCGGTGAGGCAAATATCCATGAAAAATGGTTGCTTAAGATTATAAACCTGCTCATTTCTCAGGGTTAAAATTATTTATTTCGCGGGCAATTTTCCCCGAAAGGTCTCTGAATACCTGCCTTTGCAAATAATCCACACTTTTAATTTCGGTGTTGGCCTTGAGTAGTGCCTGTAACTTTCGGTAGCCCGATTCATCAATAAACCATGTTCCCCGATTATTTTTTCCGGGAAATAGCTTGTTTTTATCTCCGCCAAAAGTGGCATACCTGATGTCGTCTTTTTCTGACTTGCTGAAGCTGCCTGAAATTAAAATCTGACCATTTGCTGTGGAAACCAGTTTATACCCAACGGTAAGTGCTACCCTGTTTTCTTTTGAATATTCGCTGTAGCTTACTTTTTTATCGTAAACGCTCGTTTCACCCTCAGTATTTTTAATTACCTGGCGCTCAAAGCCTGTCATTTTTTCTTTTTTCATCCGGCCTTCACGTTTTTCAAAGTCTTTGTATTCCAAAATCAGCACAGCCTTGATGTTGTCATCGCGCTGCAACTCGCGCAGCGATGCGTCATCTAAGTCGCTATTGCCATACGCCAGCCGGTTTTCCAGTCGCTTGTTGATGGAGGTTAGGTCGAATATTTTCAGGAAAATGTTTTTGTGGTTTACCAGGCTGGATATGGTAGTTTCCTCAAACCTGAGGGCCTCTGCCGTGTAATGCTTTACCGGTCTGGAATAAACGGCAATGGGGTATTCCGCGCATTTCAGGGCTTCATCCTTAAGTGTTTTTGTATCTTTATAAGTGCCGGCATCATCCAGGATGGTTTCAAAGGCAAAATAGGCTGTACGGCATTTTTCTTTTTCCATGTTGGCTTTGGCTTGTCGGTAAATGGGTTCGTTACGGGCCTCGATATACTGGATTTTTACATCCTTAAAATTTGGATTAACCTTGAAAACATCGCCAAGGGCACTTTCAGCTTCGCCAAAATCTTCATTCATCAGCAATACCGTTCCTTCCTTGTAGCGCTCGTTCAGAGCCTGGTCCATGCGGTCTTTCACATCTTTGTAATTTTTCTCACTGGCGTATATTTCATCCCATTTATACCAGGCATCCATAAACCGGCCTTCGGTAAAAAGTTGTGATCCTTCGCGGTAGAGCGGTTCAAAAGTGGCCTGGTTCAGGTAAATGCGTGTGTCTTTATAATCCGGGTCGATGTTATGAATTTCCTTGAAAATAGTTTTGGCCTCCTGGAACTCCTGTTCAGAGATTTGGCGCTGTCCGGCCTCATAGCGGTCTTCTAAATAGCGGTCTTTCGCATCGCTGAAATAGTGCTTCATAGCCGGGTCAGCTTTGATGGATATCCCGGTTCGTTCAATTTTGCTGATCAGTTCTTCGGCCTCCAGGAAATGATAGACGGTTTCTTTGTATTCGCCGCGGCTAAAACTGTTTTTTGCTGCTGAGGCCAACTCTTCGTAATACATTTGCCCGGTTCGTTTAAGCGCAATTTTGTAATCAGCTTTTGTGGGTTTTTTCTGGAGTGCCTGGTAATACATGTCGGATGCTTCTCTGAACATGCCGGCAGCTTCGAATTGTTCAGCCTGTTTAACCATTTTTTTAACCGCACAACCCGGTAGTAAAATCATTGCAATAAGTAAAATTCCAAGATATTTTCCTTTTGTTTGATGCATATCGCTAAAAATTGGATCGGCGTAAAATTACTAAAAGTTTCGTGCCAGAATGTGCTGTGTTATTGATGATTTTTTGAATCA
>CAYNDN010000914.1:0-1767 GCA_964395075.1 uncultured Lentimicrobiaceae bacterium
ACCTGCTGATCTGCCAGGGCCTGCAGGTAATTATTAAAAACCTGGCGGATTGTCAAATTGGGGATACTCTGACCGATGATAAGAAGCCCACCGATAAACCATTGCCTGGGTTTAAGCCCAGCGTGCCAGTGGTATTCTGTAGCCTCTTCCCTATTGATAATGGGGAGTATACACACCTGCGTGATTCACTGACAAAGCTTTCCATTAATGATGCAAGTTTTGAATTTGAGCCTGAAAGTTCTGCCGCGTTGGGGCAGGGGTTTCGGTGTGGTTTCTTGGGCATGCTGCATATGGAAATTATCCAGGAACGGCTGGAACGTGAAAATGACATTGATGTGGTGCAGACGGCTCCAACGGTAAGCTATGAAGTTTTTACTACGTCCGATGAGGTGAAAAAAATTGATTCCCCATCGGAACTGCCGGACCGCACAGAAACAAAAGAACTTCGCGAACCGATTGTCCGGCTGGAAATCATCACCAGTAAAGAAACCATCGGCCCGATTATGCAGCTGGCCGAAGAACGCCGCTGTAAAATGGTGAAAACCGAATACATCAGCGCCACCCGGGTGATGCTTGAATACCGGGCTCCGCTGGCAGAAATTGTATATGATTTCTATGACCAGCTAAAGGGAATCAGCCGCGGCTATGCCACGATGGATTATGAATTTATCGGTTTTGAGGCCGGAAACCTCGTAAAGATTGATATCCTCGTGAATAAAAGCCCGGTAGAGGCTCTCAGCTTAATCGTTCATAAAAGCAATGCCGAACAGCGCGGCCGTAAACTTCTGATGAAGCTCAAAAAGGCCATCCCGCGTCACCAGTTTGAGGTTCCCCTGCAGGCGGCAATCGGCAGTAAAATCATCGCCCGGGAAACCATCAAGGCCTTCCGTAAAGATGTAACCGCCAAGCTCTACGGCGGCGACGTCTCCCGAAAAATGAAAGTGCTTAAAAAGCAGAAGGAAGGTAAAAAACGCATGAAAAATATCGGACGGGTAAACATTCCCCAGGAAGCATTCATGTCCATCCTCGACACAAGTGACTAAAAATACTCAATTCCTATCAATTTTGCTTGATCGTCTAATCAACTGCAGTTACAGTCCGCATGTCCACAACTTGCCTGGTCGATGTGGCCGTTGGCACAAGATTCATCGCAGTAAAAATTACCATCCTGTTCAATTGCGGTTGCAGTTTCCACCATACAGGTACAATGCTCACAGGCACATTTTATCTTATCGTCCATAATAAACTCCTATTTTTATATAAGCAGTTCAAAACCATGATCAACTTCTCATCATCTTATATAATTTATTACTGATAATCAAAAGATTTCCAAAACAAACCCGAATTTGTTCAAAAGTCTAAATCGTCATATCTCTACAGGGGCTCTGGGGATTCAACATCCTCTCTCTGATAAACCCATTATAAAAATAAGGTTACAGTCTTTGTTGTTGTTTAAGCATTGTATTTTGATCCCTTAAAAATTGATAGGATTATTTCAAAATCTATTGTTTAAATAGTTTCATAGCAAAATAGTATAGTATAAGACAAAAAATATCTTTTTTTTCTTGCAACGGGGTTGCATATAACTTAGAATGCAACTCGAATTCAAAAATCAAATGAAGGATATTCTCATATTTATGGCAATTATTGAAAAACTAAAGCTTATTGGTCGTGAATTGAAAAACCATTCGCCGTTTACCCTGCTCGGGGCGGCAACGGGAATTGTATTTATGCTGGTCGGTCAGAAGTGGTTTAAGGCTCAGGCCG
>CAYNDN010000915.1:0-1764 GCA_964395075.1 uncultured Lentimicrobiaceae bacterium
TTCTCCACTTCAGTAATACCGGAAGGAACAGCCATCACGAGTTTTGGACGTAAAAGAGCACTGCGCTTGATAGTGGTTCGCACAAAATATTTCAGCATTACGGTGGCCATCTTAAAATCAGCGATGACGCCGTCTTTCAATGGCCGTACAATCGCAATGTGCGGTGGCGCTTTGCCGCACATTGCTTTGGCAGATTTCCCAACAGCGACCACACGACGTTCCTGTTTATCAAAGGCCACAACCGAAGGCTCATCCATCACCACTCCTTTATGGGGAATATAGATCAGGGTATTGGCCGTGCCTAAATCAATCGCAATGTCTTTGAAAAACGATTTGAACAGGTGGAACATGGTTTTTTCTTACAGACGCGATAGCAGCATTTATGGGAGATCATGTTTTCCCCGAAACCATCATAATTATTTCATAAGACAGCCCTTTGGTCAAAACGTTTACGAAAATTTTCATGCAGCATCGATTTCCGATCTGTCGGTAGCGTGGTGTACCGGCGTTCTCGCCTGTTTTGCCTGCATATCGATGCTCCAAATATATTTCTGCGTTCTAAAGACGACGACCACCAATACGCTGCATGCAGCTACGACAAGATATGGCAACGCTAATTCCATGAATCGCGGACCAGCGATAATAATGGCCGTGTTCAAGAGGATAAAGACGATGCGCATTTCTGTTGGTCCAAATCCCAGGTAAGTAATTTTGAATTCGTTTGTTGCGGCAAATGAAAGGTAGGAGCTCACCATAAATCCGGTGAAGATTAAGACCAGGATATACAGTAGCCGGGCTGCCTGATCATTCACCAGAAACGAATAGCCGATGAAGATTGCGCACAAAAACCCATGATCCAGCAGATGATCCATGTAATACCCCCATTTAGGAATGCCGGTATCGCGTAAACGGCCGAGTGAACCGTCGTAGGAATCAGTAAACCATTGTAAAAAGATCATGAGCGAAGAGAGCCATAACCAGTGCCGGTTTGATTGGGCCAGGCAGCCGAATCCGATCAGTCCTGCCGACCACAGAATGGTCATCAAGGTCAGATGGTATCCCTCAATCCAACTGGGAAATTGTTGAACTGTGGAACTGATGAGTTGTTTCTCCAGATGCCCGAGTAGTGAATTCATAGGCAGTTTTTTATCACCATGAAATACTGTTGATGTTGGCATATTTTCCTCCTGATACAGAATGTTGTGGCACGGCGTAGATCTTCAGAGTTCGGAGTTACGTCTTCAGGTGGGAAAACCCGCTAAGTCGGAAACTCAAAATGCCTAGAGCCTGGTGTTTCAATGTCGTGGGCCTGCCCAAAGAATGCGTAATCCAATCATCGTAAATCTCTAATACTTTATAATACAAAGTTCTTTGAAATTTGTCAAGAGCTGTTGCCAAAAAATTTCAGCATCTGTTCATCCACTACACGTTTTACCGCAGGATTGTCCGTGAAAGCAGGGTTGTTCAACATTTTTCCCTTGACCGTTTCCCTTCCCTCATATAAGGCGGTTTTCATTCAAACATGGATTTCTGTGCACGTCCGCATTCAGAAAGGGCCTGAAAATGAAAGGACTCAAATCCAACGTGTTTCGTGCTGCTCGCGGATTAGACATGATCGCCGCGACGGCGATTGTCGCCATGATGACGCTCACATGTACTGATGTGGTTCTGCGCTTTTTTCGCAGGCCGATTACGGGCACCTATGAGGTTGTCGCATTTCTCGGAGCGCTAACGGTTTCTTTTGCCGTGGCCCATACCTCCGCT
>CAYNDN010000916.1:0-1763 GCA_964395075.1 uncultured Lentimicrobiaceae bacterium
TCACTCTCTGTTCCCGGCAACAGAGCGCTAAAATCATTATCAAAAGCAAAGGTTGACGTATATTCAGGATTTTTTTTACCACCGGCACGCTCATTTCCCGGGCACAGGTAACAGTTGGGATCATGATGGGGTTTCTCACCGCCAGATTGTTCTTCCTCCTGTCCCTGCCAGGGACGTTTCGTCCGGTGCGGTGATACCTGAACCCACTCACCGGTGAGAATATTCAGCCTTCTGTGCGGTGTTTCAGAAAATGTTTTCATGTAAAAAATATTTTTGATGTAGAAAAGATGAAATACAAATAATCTATTCAGATGTTTTACCCTCAACCTCCCCCTTCGAAGGGGGCGCAGGGGGATGACCTGCCATGCTGCCATCGGCATAATCCTTCAATAACATTGCTGATCTTCGAATTTGTTATCTTTATGTAAATTTCAGGTTTTTGATAACCCATCGCTTATCATCCCCCTGCCCCCTTCAAAGGGGGAAAACTTGGTGGTTCATTTTTTAATAGATCCAAGTTCAACAAATAGTCAACTTTTGAATAAATCAGGTTTTTTAAAATGATCATAATCAAATAACAGCTTATCTATTACTCAGCATACTCAAATGTTTCAGCTGAAATGACGGATGTTCCCTGTGCAATTTTCACAATATAGGAGTCCAATTGATTTCCCGTTTTCTTAATATATGTTTTTGAAACCGTATCAATCACCTGTTCTATTTCGTCTGTTTTTACAATATTGATCGTACATCCGCCGAATCCGCCGCCCATCATCCTGGACCCTAAAACAGCATCCAGATTTTTGGTTGCTTCAACAAGCACATCCAGTTCAAAACAGCTTACCTCATACAAATTTTTCAGCCCTTCATGTGACTGATACATTCTTCTGCCGAAAGCCTCTGCATCTCCCTTTATCAGATCTTTACATGCATCCAGTACTCTTTGATTCTCTTCAATCACATATTTACACCGCTGATAGACAACCGGGTCAAGGTTCTTCCTGCTTGCCTGAAGTAATTTATCGTTAACATCACGGAGACTTTGTATTTTTGGATTGGCCTGTTTCATAACCAAAACTCCATCTTCGCACTGCTCACGTCGTTTGTTGTATTCGGATGATGCCAGTTCACGGCTCACTTTTGTATCAAAGAGCACAACCCTCAAATCTTTTTGTTTAGCCGGATATAAATTATAGTTCAGTGTTTGACAATCCAGTAAGATCACTTCACCTTTTTTCCCGTAGAGATTGGCAAATTGATCCATTATACCACAATTTACACCTACAAATTCATTTTCGGCTCTCTGACCCATTCTAGCCATTTCTATTTTAGGAATTCCCAGGCTGTTAAGGTGGTTAATGCCAAAAATAATTCCACCTTCAAGTGCAGCGGATGATGATAAACCGGCACCAATTGGAATATTTCCCCCAAACACGCAATCAAAGCCCCCGAAAGTTTTTCCACTCTTCTGAAGCTGATCTGATATCCCCAGAATATAATTTACCCAATGAATATCCGATTTTCTTATCGCACCATTCAAGCTGAGCTCAAAGCGTGCCGGTTTCATATCGATTGAAATCAACCTGATTTTATTAAGATTATTTGGAGCCATGGCCAAAACAATATGCTTATTAATTGCCGCCGGAAGAACAAATCCGTTATTATAATCCGTATGTTCTCCGATAAGATTAACCCTGCCGGGTGAAGAAATTACGATTGGTTCCCATAAAAATATTTTTTTAAAAGTAGTTGTTACATGCTCA
>CAYNDN010000917.1:0-1761 GCA_964395075.1 uncultured Lentimicrobiaceae bacterium
TGTTTTGTTTCCTCCCCCTTTGGGGGCAGGGGGGCAAAAACAAAACAAGGCGCATTGGTAATCAGTTAATTAAATCGTTTGTTGTGCTTAAATTGACGGGCATGCGATCGCTATCGGGGCTAAGTGAGCGAACATTCACTTTTTTTGAAGTATGTGGCTGATAATCAGTGTATTCGTTTTTGAACTCACATTAAATTACAAAATACTAAAATACTACTTTGACTCAACTATTATGAACTGGATAACCAAACTTTTGATGCTGACTGCAATAAGTTCAGCTTTTTCTACCGTGCAGGCCCAAACGCCCCGTTCTGTCATGGATAAAATGTATGCGGGGATTGCCAAAGCACGCAAAGTAACCTATGAAATGACCTCGGAAGAGCGCTTCGGCTCCAAAACCGTCCGGAAAGTCATGGATTTTCGCATTAACCAATCATCCACCCTCAAAGTCTATGCAAAAGATAAGAATACGGGCGTGGAGATTTTATATGTTAATGGCTGGAATAATAATAAAGCCTACATCAATCCCAATGGCTTTCCCTGGATGAATGTATCATTGAGTATTTTTGGATCAAAAGTACGCAACGAATCGCATCATGTGATTGTGCATTCAGGCTTTGATTACATCACCAAGCTGATGAAAAATACGGAAGCTCAAATCCGCGCTCGCGGTAAAACACTGGACGATTATGTCAATGTACGGGATGGTATTAGCTGGAATGGTCGAAATTGTTACCGCCTGGAATTGAAAGATTACAGCTATAAAATGACGACAATGACTTGTTCCAAAAATGAATCCTTGTACGCGCTTTGTGATCGGGAAGGATTGCCGGAATACCGGGTCATGGAACTGAATAATCTGGGTTATGGTGCTACTGTAAAAGCTGGTCAAACGCTCAAAGTGCCTTCATCTTTTGCTAAACGCGTCGTATTTTATATTGACAAAGCGAATGGATTGCCCATCGTACAAATGATTTATGACGATCAGGGCTTGTATGAGAAATATGAATTCCGCAATGTGGAGGTGAATCCCAATATGTATGGCGGGGAGTGGACGACGCAGTGTGCGGGGTATGGGTTTTGAGATAAATAATATAATGAATAGGACAGCCAGCCCTCAAAGGGCTGGCTTTTTTAGGCTTTATACCAATTTAAATAGTTAATGTCGTATCTTTTAGAACCTGATGGTACACTCGAATTTATTCGAGGCTTAAAAACGAATAAATTCGTTCGTACCAATCAATAAACAGGCATTTACAATTCCGTATTAGCCTAAATTTGCAACTTTTTTTTGGAAAAAAACAATTCCGCTTGTCAGGAATTTTCAAAATTTTGGTCTAACTTGTATGTGTATCAGAGTATATAGAGTGGTGGCATAGTTTTCACGTTATCAACAGATTCCAAAATGAACAAGCTAATCGCCTTTAGCCTGCTATGTGCAGGCGCCCCCTTTGCTACGGCAAATGGGCAAACCGCAACTGAGCTTTGGCAAACTATGGTCAAAGCAATGAATAACATCCGCACCGTCACCTATGAGGTGACTACTGCTGAACGCATTGATGGAGGTTTACAAAAAAAAGAAACTATCTTTCGTTTGCAAAGCTATCCCTTGAAGGTCTATGGGCGCAATAAAAATTCAGGCATTGAGTTTTTATATGTGCAAGGCTGGAATAATAATAAGGCTTTTGTGAATCCCAATGGCTTTCCCTGGATGAACCTGAGTTTAAATATTTACAGCAACCAAATGCGGGAGGATAATCA
>CAYNDN010000918.1:0-1758 GCA_964395075.1 uncultured Lentimicrobiaceae bacterium
ACCCTGCAGGAGGGCTGGAATTTGATGCCCGTTATTGCTGAATGTCCGGTCAACTCATACAGCCTGTTTCAACCGTCAATCAATAAAATTGTAATCGTTAAGGAAGTGGCAGCATGCGGCATTTACTGGCCGGAAATGGGCATCAATACCATCGAGAAACTCTATCCGGGCAGGGCTTATTTTGTGTTGACTACTTCATTTTCGCTACCCATCACCTTCCCGGATTGCAGCAAAGAAGGTGAAGATAATTTTGTTGAGCAGGAGATTTCAATACCCCAAACTCCCTGGAAAATGGTTTCGCAAACTTCGTCAACTCACACCATTGCCATTTTGGATGAGGCCATTGCCAATATTCAAACGGGAAGCATCCTCGGGGCATTCGACCAAAATGACAATTGCTTTGGGGTAGTGGTTCTTAAAGAACATTCAAATTATATAACTGTTTTTGGAGATGATAACACCACGGAGGAAAAAGATGGCTTCATTGAGGATGATCCGTTTTATTTCAAAATTTTCAATCCTTACACTCAGGAGGTCAATAGTGCAGTTTCCACATTCGATTTTTCATTTCCACAAAATCGGGGGACTTTTACTGAAAATGGCCTTTCAGCAATATACGCTTTCAAAGAAGGAATTTCGGGGACCGGTAATATTTTATGGCGGCAGCCAAACATTTATCCAAATCCTTCCACCGGAAAGATCTTCATACAAGGATGTTTACCCGGCTCAACCATCAGTATCATGGATATGCATGGCCAACTGGTATTCGAAAATACAATGCCTGACGGCAAGTTGCAGCAAATCAACCTGGATCATACCGAACCGGGTGCCTACATGGTTGTTGTAAAAAACGATTCCAAAAGCACGTATCACAAACTCATTCTTAAATAAACGGAGGATTACAGGTTAGTTTGCCCCGGAATTCTTTCAGGATTATGCTGAAAAAGTTCCGGGTTTTTTTTGTAGCAAAAACCGGTCACCCTGAAAATCACAAAAGGGATATTTTAAATATCTCAAATCCAATTAAAAACTTCAGAGCAAAACGCCACAATCCGACTTATTTTTCACCCATTTTTCTATCCTGATCGGATAGACAAAATATGTACATGTTTTAAATAGCAGTAATTCAGAAACTTAGAATAAAATATTTTTTTCAGATGTTCATAATTTGTCTATATAAAAAAAATACATCGTTGTGCTTTTTTGGCTGAACTTTACACAAAAATCAGCAGCTATGACAAGCCGTTATCGGATCATGATTTACGGGATGGTAACCGGTTGGGGTTTAAAACTCCAAAACATGATCGTGGCAAAAAAAATCCACGTTAACGGAAGTGTTTCGGAACAGGTTGATGGTTTGGATATACATATTGAAGGTGACCTGAGCCGGTTGAATGATTTTGTTGACTGGTGCAGCAAGGGCCCCATTGCCTCCAAAACCGAAACAATGACCATTTGCGAAGAAAGCATCTCTTACTATGACGATTTCTCCATTAAATAATAAAATCTATAGATGTATGAAAAAGATTCTTTACATTTTGGCAATTGCCCTTTCACTGAACGGGTTTGCACAGAAAGCCACCAACTACTGGAATGGCAGTTTTAATGCCTACTGGCACAACAACAGCAACTGGTCGCTGGGCCATATACCTACCTCAACCGAGGATGTGGTGATTCCCACCGGGATGCCCCGTTATCCTGCCGTAGATATCTTTAATGAAAGCATCAAGTCGCTGGTTATTCAAGGCGGTGCTTATG
>CAYNDN010000919.1:0-1756 GCA_964395075.1 uncultured Lentimicrobiaceae bacterium
TGTCATGAATTATGCTTTGATGGCCACTGTTTCGGTTACCACTGTTGGGGCTTTCGATGCGGTGGGAGCTATTTTGGTGGTGGCATTTATGATTGTTCCGGCGGCCACAGCATACCTGCTTACGGATGATTTGAAAGCCATGTTGATGATCACCATAGTCGTAGGAATTGTTACGGCAATTTCTGGTTATTGGGCAGCACGCTTGCTCGATGTTTCCATTTCAGGTGCCATGGCTTCGATGTGCGGATTGATTTTTTTGGCTGTTTTTTTAACGGCGCCCCAGCGGGGATTGTTTTCCATCATCAGGCGAAAGCAAAGACAAAAAGTAGAATTTTTGCAGATGACCATTGCCATGCATATAGCCAATCACAGTGGTGAAAATGAAGATATTGAAGAGCGCAGGATAAGCCATCTAAGCAGGCATCTTGGTTGGGCTCCGGCTTTTGCTCAAAAGGTGCTTGAAGATGCCGAAAGGCGCAACCTTTTAAAACTGGACGGAGAAGTGATGAGCCTTACCGATAAGGGTGAAAACTTTGTTTTGGCGGCCAATGGATTAATATCAGCAACGTATCATCCCGGATTCGAAACCCTGCGAAAGGAATTCATTATTTTTTCTGATTAATACCTTACAACCTGGATAAGCCAAAACATGCTACATGCAATAAAAAGTAATTCCTATTTGGTTTTGGCTTGTACAGGTGGGGATTTTGTTGGAAAAGTAAGTTCGACTGAAGCACCGCCACCAGGCAGGTTTTTAGCTTTTACATATCCCGAATGTAAATCCATCACCAATTTCACTGCAGCCAGTCCCAATCCAAATCCCTGTCGTTGCGAATCCGGGCCGTTCTTCGAAAATATATTGAAAAGCTTCTCAAGATCCGATTCAGTAAAGCCCGGGCCATTATCAGTGATGTGAAGTATGGTTTCGGTTTCGGTTCCTGAAATAGCATATTTTACCACACATCCTGTTCCGATAACATGAATGGAATTTTCGGTGATTTTACTGATGATATTGTTAATGAGGTTTTCATCACCTCTTACAATTTGATTTATGCCATTTACCTCAATATTGTATTGAAACCTTTTTTTCGTGTAATGCTGCACGGCCTGCAATGCAATGCGCTGGCATATCGCTTTTAAATCCAGGCTATGATAATCAATTTCATATTTTCCAAGTTGAATTTCAGTAATAAGCAAAGCTGTTTCGGTTAAAGAGATTAGCGAGTCAGTAGAGCTTTTCAGGATATTGAGCTCATCAATGTGATCGGTGTTACTCAGCGCATCCTTTAGAATTTCGGTGAAACCATTGATGATATTTAGTGGTGTTCTGAATTCATGACTGATCAGGTTCAGGAAATCACTTTTGGCTTTTTCGAGTACCGAAAGTTTTTGGTTTGCCAGGGATATTTCGGCAGTTTTTACTTTCACTTCATCTTCCAGCAATTGGTTAACATTTTCCAGCTTTTCCCGTTGTTTCATCAGATCAACCTGTGTTTTGACCCGCAATAATAATTCACTGTCGTTAAAGGGTTTTGCTATATAATCATTAGCACCAAGTTCAAGACCTTGAATTACACTTTCTTTATCTGATTTTGCTGTGAGGAAAATAATTGGAGTATGCGCCGTTGAATGATTACTTTTTATTTTTTTGCATACTTCAAACCCATCCATGCCTGGCATCAAAATGTCGAGTAAAATCAGGTCGAACCCTGATGTTTCAATTAATTTGAGAGCCTCATACCCACTTGTTGCATAC
>CAYNDN010000920.1:0-1755 GCA_964395075.1 uncultured Lentimicrobiaceae bacterium
TATACGTAATATCGAAAAGGCTCTTGGTGACGGGGTAAAAAAACCATCCGAATCCGAAAAGAAAAATATAGCAATTGCAAGAAAAAGCATCCATCTGAAAAAAAGCCTTCCGCAAGGTCACATTCTAAAACCTTCAGACTTGATGATGCTGCGGCCCGGTGACGGGATATCACCGATGAACCTGAATGATATAACTGGCAAAAAATTGACTCAAAATTTTCCGAAAGGCCATAAACTTAAATTTGAAGATGTAAAATGAAAGTTGCAGTTCTTACAAGTTCACGGGCCGATTATGGTATTTATCAGCCAATACTCCGAAGATTACAGGGAGATCCCTTTTTTGAGCTGGAATTAATTGTTTTCGGGACACATCTTTCCCATGAACACGGTTATACAATAGATCAAATTCAGAAAGACGGGTACAAAATCATTGCAAGCGTGGAGAGTTTAATGTCAGGTGATTCCGAGGAGGCCATCTCAACTGCTATGGCTCTTACAATGATGAAGTTTTCAGACCTCTGGAACAGGTTCAGAAACAGGTATGACCTGGTATTTTGCCTGGGTGATCGTTATGAAATGTTTGCAGCCGTTGCCTCTTCCACTCCCTATAACATGACTTTTGCACATATTCACGGAGGTGAAAAAACACTTGGAGCAATAGACAATACGTTCCGCCATTGTCTCAGCTTGATGAGCCGCTACCATTTTACCACAACCGGCAGGCATGCAGAAAGAGTGAAGAATTTGGTAGAAGATGAAATCAAAAATAACGTTTTTAATGTTGGGTCACTAAGCCTTGATAATCTTGACGACATAGGCCTTCTTGATAAAAAAGAATTTCAAAAAATATATGGAATCGATCTTTCGCAACCTTCCATTTTGTTTACCTGGCACCCTGAAACCGTTCGTACCACCCGAAATATCCGGGACCTGAATCAAATTCTCTCTGCACTCGATCAACTGAACGCTTACCGGGTGGTCATAACCATGCCAAATGCCGATACGATGGGAGATCAGGTGAGGCAAAAACTTCTGAATTATGCAGACGAAAACAGAGAGCGGGTAACTGCAGTTAAATCGTTTGGTACGCAAGGATACTTTTCCTGCATGGAACATGCTGAATTCCTTATGGGCAATTCGTCGAGCGGTATTATAGAAGCTGCCTCATTCGGAAAATTTGTGATTAATATCGGAGACCGGCAGAAAGGAAGAGAATGTGGGGACAATGTTTTACATGTACCGGCAAAGGAGACAAAAATTCTTGAAGCAGCAGAAAAAATTGAATCCTCACAACCGCCCGGTCGTAAAAATATCTATTGGAATGGGGGAGCATCGGATAAAATCATTCAAATTTTAAAGGACAGATTCAGTCCCTGAAATAATTTTTATGAAACAATCGGAAATTTCTTCCTTCTTAATAATTATCTAATTGAAAATCCTTTGGGTAGTTAATAGATTCTACAAGAATGAGAGATTTAATATAAACATGGCTTAATTAATTTGAATACACGGGGTATATAGATGGGAGCAATTACAGATTTTAAAAAAAATTTGATTCATCAAAACGATAGTGTTTTAACTGCATTAGAACAAATAAACTACATATCAGATCATTTTCCTCAAGAAGCACTTGCACTTTTTGTAGTGGATGATCACGAAAAGTTAATCGGCTCTCTGACCGACGGAGATATCAGGCGAAATCTGGTGAAAAGCAAAAGTTTGTCAGAACCGGTTAAAAAATTTATGAACCGGTCG
>CAYNDN010000921.1:0-1157 GCA_964395075.1 uncultured Lentimicrobiaceae bacterium
GGATGATGGGAGTGCTTGGAATTTTTATCCCCATCATGAATGAACTCAAAGAAATGGCTTATCAGAACGACAGGGATTATTTCTTTAACAGCGATAAGTTTCAAACCCGTTTTGGCTATACTCCAATTGGTGTCAAAGAAGCAGTGAAGAAATTGGTTTCAGAATTAAAAAACACGGAGTAGTTGTGTTTTTAATAGCAGATGGCTTACTGCGGGTGGATGCGGCAGGGATTGGAGCGGCACCCCGGCGAAGCAGCGGCTGATGATTTTGTTGGTGGGCGGTTGCTGACGAAGGAAGCACACTGCCCACCTACAAAAACACAGCCGATGCAAGACGGGTATAGCGGAAAGCCCGACTGCCGCCCAAAAAAAAAACCTGTCATATTTTGATTTACGACAGGGTTTTTATATTAAACATTAACTCTTTATTTCCTGGGGCGCCGCTTGGGTTTGCCTGACCAACGTTCGGGTTTTCCTGACCCATGTGCGGATTTTCCGTAGGATTTATGATTCCGGCCTTTGGTAATTTCTTCCTTGCCCTGGGCAATCTGAATATCAACCTTATTTCCTCTGAAGCGGGTTCCTTTAATCATATCCACCACATTTTTGGCAAACTCTTCCTTAACTTCAAAAAATGAAAACTTATTCATCAGGTCGATTTTGCCAACAGGAACTTTAAGGCCGGGCGTATTTTTATTGATATGCTCTATGAGCGCTGCCGGCACAAGGCCATCCAGTTTACCCACGCTAAAAAACAAGCGGGTGTAACCTCTCTCGGCTTTGCCGTCATGATCTCTCAACCTGCGGTCGCGACCACCACCGGACACTTCCCTGTCCCTGCGATCGCGCGTTGATTTTGACCTGCGCTCCTCAACAGGTTCGTTCAATTCATCGGCATCGCGGTAATAATCCAGGAAACGGTTGAACTCCAATGACACAAAACGTTTGATCACTTCCTCTTTACTCAGCCATTCCAGTTTCTTATAGATCACAGGCAGGTAACTGTCGATGTCGACATTATCAACATCCACATTTTCCATTTTATCGATGAGATTGAAAAGCTGCTTTTCACAGATGGCACGGCCTGAAGGAATTTTGGCTCTTTCAAATTTAATCTTTGCACTTTTTTCGATCCTGTCAATCGCATATTTTTCGCGC
>CAYNDN010000921.1:1167-1750 GCA_964395075.1 uncultured Lentimicrobiaceae bacterium
TTTTCGCGCAGGTGGGTTATACCGATGGAAATCCCCGTTTTACCAATTCTCCCGGTTCTTCCGCTGCGGTGTGTATATACCTCCGCCTCACCCGGAAGGCTGTAATGAATCACATGCGTCAGGTCGTTCACATCCAGTCCGCGGGCAGCAACGTCAGTGGCTACCAGTAGTTGTACGCTTCGATGTCTGAATTTCTGCATCACCGTATCACGCATGGGCTGTGAAAGGTCGCCATGCAGCGAATCAGCGTTATATCCGTCCTGGATGAGTTTATCAGCAATTTCCTGTGTTTCGCGGCGGGTGCGGCAAAATACGATCCCATAAATTTTTGGATAGAAGTCGGCAATACGTTTCAGTGCCAGGTATTTATCCTTAGCATGAACCGTGTAAACAATATGCTTCACGTTGGTAGCACTCGCATTACGGGTACCAATAACCACCTCTTCGGGATTTCGCATATAGGTGGCTGCAATTTTTTTGATTTCGTTGGGCATGGTAGCCGAAAACAAAAGTGTATTCCTGTCGATGGGAATGCTTTCAAGAATTTCATTGATCTCATCGAGGAATCCCATGTTGAGCATTT
>CAYNDN010000922.1:0-1743 GCA_964395075.1 uncultured Lentimicrobiaceae bacterium
TTGGGAATTCCCAAGGAGTTCGAATTCCAAAACCTCTGATTGAAGAAAGTGGAATTACCGAAGAAATCGAGATGATTCTCAAAGACAATGAAATTGTTCTACGCTCTGCCGAAACAACCCGAAAGGGTTGGGAGGCGTCCTTCGAGAAAATGGTTGAACACGACGATGATGCCCTATTGGATCAAGAAGAAATAGAAAAGCCCTCCGATTGGGATGAAGCTGAGTGGACATGGTAGAAAGAAACCCGGCCCGAAGATTTGACGTTCATCTGATTTCACTTGATCCGACAAAAGGTTCTGAAATCAGGAAAACACGTCCCTGCGTAATCATTTCTCCCGATGAAATGAATAAGCATATCAGGACCGTAATCATCGCACCGATGTCTTCTACAATCAAGAATTATCCAACACGGGTTACAACTACTTTTCAGGGCAAAAAAGGACAGATAGTTTTAGATCAAATTCGTGCTGTAGATAAAAGCCGTTTGATAAAAAATCTTGGTATAATCAGTAAAGCAGCTGAGGAGAAAGTGCTTGGTGTAATGCAGGAGATGTTTGCTCCATAGATTCGCCCACTTAACCAGCGGTTCGTGCTGACCGGTTGAGTTTTTATGCCTTACTTCAGGATTAGTCGTTAGGCAGCACAACCGCCAAACCGTTATGCTGCCTGTTTTGGATTTATACCATGTAATAATTTTTACCGTTGCATTTGTAGCACATTTAAGCTACATTAATATCAGATTAACCAATTTCATAGTTATGTCTAAGAAAACTGCAACAGTTCGAGCTCGAATGGAACCAGGACTTAAGAAAGAGACGGAACGTATCCTCGATCAGCTTGGACTAAATACAACGGAAGCAATTCGAATTTTCTTTAAGCAGGTGAAGCTTCAGCGTGGCCTCCCCTTTGAGTTGAAAATTCCTAATGAAACTACTCAACAGGCTATTACTGATGCCAAGGAGCGAAAAGATTTAAAAGAATTTAAAACTCCTGAGGAGGTGTTTGAAGATCTGGACATCTGATGAAAAAGATTTCCAGTACAAACAGATTCAAGAAAGACATCAAAAAAATGAAAAAACGTGGAAAATCATTTGATGTTTTCAAACAGGTTATTCAACAATTGGCTCAGGGTGAATCGTTGGATGAAAAATTTAGGGATCACAAGTTAATAGGCAATTATGTTGGTACACGTGAGTGTCACATAGAACCTGATTGGTTGCTTATTTATGAAGATCACGATGACAAGTTGATCCTGATTCGTACAGGTACCCATTCAGATTTATTTGGGTAGCAATATTTTCAATCAAGCCAGATCGTCAGAATAACCAGCGATTCCTGCGCACGAGTTTACAGTTCGAGGCTTTACTAAAGTTGATTGCCTCGCCGAATAACCGCCAAACCGTTATGCCCTCCAAGTTATCCAACCTGTTCTCAGGTGGAGGAACCTCCATCTGAGAAAGAGTAGCTTGTTAAATAACCTTTGTCAGTAATAGCAGTAAATAAACTTAAAAACTGTCAACCTAAATAAGGAAAAGACCCACCAAACACAATCCCGACGAATTGTCGGGACGTTGTGCGGGATTAAATTCTTCTACCAGACAACCTTATAAAACACGACTCCTGTCGGAGTTTTATCCTGGCCCGCCACCCCGAACATAAAAAATACTGTTGCTTCTGACACGGGAAGAAGCCCACTATACCAAGGCTGAAATCAATCCAGATCGAAGCGATCCAGGTTCATCA
>CAYNDN010000923.1:0-1742 GCA_964395075.1 uncultured Lentimicrobiaceae bacterium
GACCAGCAACCTCGCGCGTAGGCGGCGATCCCTCACGAAGGTTTTGTTATCCCCTGTTCCCATGCCTTTTCTGAATTCAAGTACTGATTGAATGGAACTACTGTAACTAAAAGAATCCAATATTTTATTAGTAACCCAGTAAGCAATTGGATTTCCCAGTATTTTCATAAAGTCGGTAGCCCTAGCGCGATAAAACCAACCACAATCGTGATTTTTTATAGCCTCTAGTGTTTTTGGTCCTTGGTTTTCAGCACCACGAAAATTGGATAACCGAACATAACCACCCTTAAAATATGGTCTGTGGGAATTCTCAACAGTAAAGGTGCAGATAGGTACAGTAGCGCCATCAAAACCTGAATACTCAAGTTGAACTAGGGATGTAATGGTTTTCAAATTTATAAGGAAAGTCCTTAATTTATCATATGAGGAGATAAACATCCAAACAAAAGGAGCCATATAACCAAGTTGTCCGAACGGTAAAGCCAGATCTGTGTTACGCAAAATAAATGCAGAAAACAAATCAGACTTAACCTCGGGATATTTATCCTTCAGAAACCTCTTTAATTTTGGATTCATTCCCTTCGTCCCCATATATGGGGGATTTGTCACCACGCAATGGTATTTTTTACCTAAAATCTCTGCTTGCTGTATTAAAGGAAGTAGACTTTTAGCTGCTTCTCTTTCAAAAATATCACCATCATTTCTCTTTGCCTTAATTAAACGGTTAAGCAGTGGTAAATTTGCGATAATTTTCTCCGAAATATTTATCAATGAACCAAAGGTCTTTGCATTTATGAATAAACTAATAAAGTCTATCAAATCCATTTGGCTTATCTTAGTTTGAACTACTGTTTTGATTGGTAGTTCTTCTTTTAACAGGTTCTCCGAAATAGTTTCAGGATTCATCCTTTTGCTATCCTGAATGCGAAGGATGTTTAGTTTGATACCATTCTTAGTAAGGATTTGTCGGTCATCCTTTCGAGCCCGCATCAATACAGCAAAACAAGCAAATTGAGCCGCTCTATCACAGATATCCAACCCAAAAATATTTTTCTGCAAGATTAACTTTGGAATATCCCGCGTTCGATACCCACGTTCCAAATAGATTTCTTTAAAAATATTGTAGGCTTCAATCAAAATATGACCCGAGCCACATGCAGGGTCTAAAAAGGTGATTTCTTCGGGATTCAATTCTTTCGGTGTAATGTAATCGAGCTGTCTTTGTACGTTAGATTCCTGCTCAGGAGGGGCGATATAAAACTCCATCTTGTCCTTCAAGGATGAACCCGGATAAGTCGTCATCCACATTCTACCGAGGGTATTCTGTACCATATATTTGACAATCCAATTTGGTGTAAAAAGCTGTGTGGCAGCTGGAATGTCCTCACTTTTCACAACCTTTCCAATAACCTCATCTTTCTGTTCCGAAATATAAAACTGATAAATCCATCCAATAATCTCAACGTCATCCCAATCCGCTTTATCAATTTCAATTACCATTTTACGTATAGGAGAATCCGAATGAAGCAGGTTATCTGGTAAGAGTAGTTCTATTTCACTGTCAATACTTTCGAACAAGAAAGGCATGGACCTATGTAGTACATCACACTGCGACAAGATCAGTAATCGGAATAATTCATCATCCTTTGTCCCTGCAAGTTTGAGTTCAATAACCTTATCTTTATCAAGACCTTTGAATTCAAGTTCAGCCGCATGTTCAAGGATTTCTGGCGTAGTAGAAT
>CAYNDN010000924.1:0-1741 GCA_964395075.1 uncultured Lentimicrobiaceae bacterium
CGCATGTTGGTGGGCTATGCTTCAGGTAGGGATGAGTATAAGGATGTGGTACACTATGCGCTCGAAAAACTCGATATTCCTGTAACTGCATTATTCTCAACACTTGGACGAACTGCAGCCCGCGGACTTGAAACTAAACTGGTGGCAGGATGGTCGATGGAATTTTACAATCAATTGCTCAGTAATATCAAGAATGGTGATAGCAGGACTTTTACTCCCGACAAGTGGGATCCGGATACCTGGCCCAACGAAGCTCAGGGAGTAGGGATGACGGAGGCTCCCAGGGGGGCTCTTGCCCACTGGATACGAATAAAGGATAAACTGATCGATAATTATCAACTTGTGGTTCCCAGCACCTGGAATGCTTCACCACGGGATGCAAACGGCAATCTCTCCGCTTACGAAGCATCACTGATTGGCACACCGGTTGCCGATCCCGATAGTCCATTGGAAATTCTGCGCACGATACATTCCTTCGACCCATGCATTGCCTGCGCCGTTCATTTACACGATAAAAATGGAAAGTATGTTCATCAAATTCAAACATATTAACCAACCGCTATGGAAACAACAGTTCATCATCAAAAATTGAAAGAGGTTTATGTGTGGGAGTTACCAGTGCGATTTTATCACTGGATAAATGCACTTTGCATTGTTGCGTTAACAATAACCGGATATATCATTGGCAGGCCTCCAGCCATACAAAGTGCTGCTGAAGCTTCCTTCAGTTATTGGTTCGGAATCGTAAGATTCGTACACTTTGTGGCCGCATTTTTATTTTTCTTCAACTTTGTTTTTAGGATTTACTGGGGGTTTGTGGGCAACAGGTATGCCAGGTGGAGCAATTTTATTCCATTGAAAAAATGGCAATGGAAAGAATTCCTGTGTGTGTTGAAGGTGGATATTCTCCAATTGACCAACCGACCCATTAAGTCGGTGGGGCATAACACCCTCGCCAGTTTCACTTATTTTTTAACCTTCCTGGCTTTTCTCCTGCAGTCCCTTACAGGTTTTGGACTTTATGCAGCCATGAGCGACTCAGTCTTCCCCCAACTTTTTGCCTGGGTGCCGGCCGTTTTGGGTGGCGATTTCATGACCCGGCAAATCCATCACATTCTTATGTGGTTTTTCATAATCTTTGCCATTGTTCATGTGTACCTGGTCTTTTACCATGATTATATTGAGCGTACCGGTGTAACCTCCTCGATGATTGGTGGATGGAAATTTGTAGAAAGTGAGGATATAGAAATAGCTGATTCGGACAGGGTAGAGGCATGCAATAAGAAGAAGTAAACGGATATTTAGCACATCAAAATGCATGGAAAACAACGCTTCTCCGTGCATTTTTTATCTGGCACGGTTTAATTTTCGGGATAGTAATCTATAACTCACAACAAGGCAAGCTACGAGTTTGCCTTTTTAATTAATTGGAAAAAAACCTCAAGGCAGGAGTTTTGAATTGGTGGCAAAGGGTGCAACTAAAGGTCAAAGGCAATGATTTTACTATTCGCATAGGAATCCAACTTCTCACTATCTTTGTTGTGAAATATTAAAATTGGATCCATGAGTATTCCCAAAATAATGAAAGCTATTGTAATTGAACAATACAATACCAATATCGTGCGGGCATTGCGAAACATAAAAGTAATGGAATTGCCCGTTCCTGCTTTGCCAAAAAATGGTGTGCTGGTGAAAGTTGAAGCTTCTCCGGTTAACCCTTCTGATATTGCTTTTTTACTGG
>CAYNDN010000925.1:0-1722 GCA_964395075.1 uncultured Lentimicrobiaceae bacterium
ACCCTTTTTCTTTTTCATAATAGGAATCTTGATTCCCCCATATAAATTCAAACCTTTCACATAATTCCCAAAAAGAAAATTCCAAATATTGGTAGACCCCAGATATAAAGGACCCGCCCGAAAAGCAAAACCTGCACCAAAGTTGCCATAACCATCAAAAACCAGGGGAAGAGCCACATCATACCACTTGTTTTCCCAGCGGGGAGTGACCGACCAGGAATTCAGTGCATGTAGTTTTAGTGGAGAATCATTGTGACTAAAGGCAATGTATGCGGTGAAATTGACATACAAATCCATTAAAATATTGTAATCGGCTTGCAAACTCAGCGAGGTAGGGAGGCGAATGTTGTAAGGTTCGCGATCTTCCGTCATATTAAAAGAATCGCGCATCAATTCTCCAAATTCAGGAATACCATTGGCTTCAAAGGTATTCAAATCCCAATTGATCGCAACATCGTCAAAATTTGCACCATAAGTACCCCGTTCAAAATTTACAAAACCCAAATCGACCAGAGATAATCCTATTTTCAATTTGTATTTGTTGGTCTCGTCATGATGCGGTTTGTCTTTGTCTCCATCAGGTCGCCATTCATAAATGAATCCAATATCAATATTAAATCCTAAGCGATTGATGAGCGCAGCGGCATTTTCAAAAGGCCCTTGATTGATTGTATCACCATTAATGACCTCTTTGAGGTTGCGCCAGTTATCACTGTAGCCAAACCGAACGTCCGATAATACCACATTGATGGAATCATCATTGGGAAAGGTGACCACCAAATCATCTGCATAAAAGTAAGCGCTGTATCCCGCCAGCGGGAGTTTGAGGTGCGTAGCACCTCGCAGATAATGCTCGCCATTGTTCCAAATCTCTCGTCCATACAAAAAGCCAATTTCCGACCACATCGAGGCCACAGCATTAAATTTCTGATTATCCAGGTCAAAATTTTGCAAACTGGGATTTTCCAACTCATCCAAAATCATCTGAGCGGTATTTTTTTCCAAGTTGTCAATGTGGAAATATTCCCGAACGGCAGTGGTCAGTCCAAAGGTATTTTTACCTACATCCAAAGCAAATGAAGGACCCAGGGAATAGCCATGCTGATGCATGCGTGCGGATTCAATGGTCTTTTCCTGTAAGTGTTCATCACGAAAAGCCTGAAAGTTACCATCGTAGATGGTATCCCAAATCGGATTGTTGTTTGGGTTGGGATTAAACATTTTGGTATCCAACTTCAGATAATTATTGCTAATATTCATATCAAAGTTGATGAGGTTGATGTCCACCAAAAACCTTGTATTCATCGCATTAGCCGGATTGACGGTAGCGGCCTGAAGGCCGGCATAGTTACTACTGTGATAACCAATCGAAGTTTGTCCAAAAGATAGCGTTGCACACCACAAGCATAATAAACTAATGGTTAGAATGTGTTGAATGGGTCTAGTCATAATAACTTGTTTAATAGCAAAAGAGAATAAATTAAGACTCAACTAAACTTATTCCCTGAAAATGAATTTAATAGATTAATGCTCAAGGGTATTGCTCACAGTAGTGTTTATTTTTTTTAAAATTAAGCATTTGTAATTAGCAAATACAATGTGGGCGATAAAAAAAATATGAAATAAAATTAATCGCTGAAATTTGTTTTTTTATTAAAATTTTATTCTGAATATTTTTGTCAACACCTCTGTTGTAATGGGTGAAGTTTTGATTTTCGGAAT
>CAYNDN010000926.1:0-1719 GCA_964395075.1 uncultured Lentimicrobiaceae bacterium
TATGCGTAATTATGAAGACCGGGTAAGACGTGCTGTTAATATAGCTGACCGAAATGGCAATTATACACTGTGGCAAGGTGGTATGGAGCCGAATATTCCTGTTGGAACGGAAAAAGGGGTAAAAGCAGGTATGAAAAAAGCTGTTGAAGGTGCTGAAAGAGAGCAGCGTGAAGGTGCCAGTGGCAAATGGGTGGCTCATTGGAAAATGGTTCATATCGTCAGACCCGTATGGGAAAAAGCCAGAGAAATGAACCAGTTGGGAAGGTCTTTTCCAAAACTTAAATACTCAAATCCGAGGCGGAGGGATTATTGCTACTCGAACCTGCAACAAGATCTGTTCGTGGTGCACGAAATTTGATCAGTGTAGCCATGCAGTATGGAAATGCATTTGGCCAGGGGTTGCAGGCCGCTGCTCTTAAACCAGCCGATTTTTTTGGCAATGATGATATCTTGTATTTGATGGAAGATATGGCTACGGGTGAAATCAGATTGAGTATACTTTGGGAATGGGTTCATAAAAAGGCAGAACTCACTGTGAATGATCCGGATACTGGTATAAAACAGGGGGATATATTTACACCGGAATTATTTCAGATGCTGTTAAAAGAAGAATATTTAAAATTGGTAAATGCAGATGACAGGGATGTTCATGATGACTCTAAATCAACTACTCTGCCCATATCTCGTGAAATAACAGAAACGTATGTACTAAGTGATGTAAAAGTACCCTGGTTTATAGATCTCCTGAATATTAATCTGAATGTCGAAGATTTCGGGTTGGCCAGGAAAAGGATTGCCATGTATTTGGAAGCATTTAATAAAAATGGAACCCGAATTACCGAAAACCTTGACTTCACTTTGGAATAGTGTATTTAATTATCTGACTTAATTTAATTTATCGATGGTATCTTGTTTAATATTTTTACACCGTATAGTCAATTATATAATGATATATATATGTCTCTGATTTATCTTGCATTTTTAGCTATCTTTCCCATTCTTCTTGCCGGTGTTCTGTTAATTGGTTTTCGGATTGCAGCAAAAATTGCCATGCCTGTTGTATTGGTAATAACCGTCATAATCGCTTATGGTGTGTGGGAATTTTCTTTTATCAATATTGTAGCCTCTTCCATACAAGGGCTTTTCATTACTTTCGATATTCTTTATATAATATTTGGTGCTATTTTATTGCTTAGTCTCTTGAAATATTCAGGTGGAATTGAGACTATTCGCCGGAGTTTTGCAGAGATCAGTGCAGACAGACGGGTTCAGGTAGTTATTGTAGCCTGGTTATTTGGTTCATTTCTGGAAGGGGCATCAGGTTTTGGGACACCCGCTGCTATTGTTGCTCCTTTACTTCTTGCATTGGGTTATCCTGCACTTGCTGCTGTTATGTTAGGGTTGATGGTTCAAAGTACATCTGTAACATTTGGAGCTGTCGGCACACCGATCCTCATTGGGGTACAAGCAGGATTGGAAAGCCCTGAATTTAATTCTTTATTGGCTGCAGCTAATATTTCAATGATGGATTATTTGTTGATTGTAACTTCACAAGTAGCTGTTTTACATGCAATTGCAGGCACCATTATGCCGGTATTCATGGTTGTTATGATGACACGTTTTTTTGGGAAAAACAAATCATGGAAGGAAGGACTTTCCATTTTTCCTTTTGCATTTTTTGGTGGCTTGGCCTTTACAATCCCCTATGTATTAACAGGA
>CAYNDN010000927.1:0-1715 GCA_964395075.1 uncultured Lentimicrobiaceae bacterium
ATAAGCAAATAGATTTTTTACAAAATAGATTTTTAACACCCCACCTGTCAGGTTTTTACCGAAGGCATCGCTATGAGAAAAACCAGTCAGGTTTCTTCTATTGGTTGCTTTTATACCTTTTGATATCCTTTTTTACATTCTTCACCATCTTGCCAAAATCTTTATCCTTCCGGCACTTTTCAGCAGCGGTGGATTCAAAACGCTCCTTTTCCCGCTCCATCTTTAAATAGTTTACATATGTCCCGGCATCAAGTTCACCTGATTCCACAGCTTCTATTACCAAACATCCGGTTTCACTTGTGTGGGTGCAATCTTTGAATTTGCAATTCCGCGAAAGCCTTGCAATATGATCAAATGTTGTTTCCAGACCTATCGATTGATCCGCAATCCCCACTTCACGCATGCCCGGATTATCGATGAGTATGCCGCCGCCTTCCAACACTACGAGCTCACGATGACTTGTAACATGTTTACCGCGGTTTGTGCTTTGGCTGATCTCTCCGGTTTTCATGGCCTCTTTTCCGGATAGGTTATTCACAAGAGTGGATTTACCTACTCCGGATGAGCCCAGCATGCAATAAGTTTTCCCTGGCTTAAGCAAATCTTTAAGATCATCATAACCTGATTTGTTTTCATTGCTAATTGCCAAAATCGGGACATCCTTAATTCGCTTCCGAACGCTCTCCTTGATTTCCTCCAATTTTCCCTGATCAATTAAATCGGTTTTGGTGAGCACAATGATGGGTGCAACCTTTGAAGCATTGCAAATGGTGAGATAACGTTCCAGCCGGTTGATGCTATAATCCCGATCAACAGCCTGCACAATAAAGGCAAAATCGATATTTGCTGCAATGATTTGTGCTTCGCCCTGGCGGCCGACTGCCTGACGGGCAATTACAGAAAACCGGGGTAAAATACTTTGGATAATCGAAAGTCCCTCGTCATAGGCAATCAACGCCACCCAATCGCCAACGGCAGGGAATTCTTCCCTGCTCTTCGCCGAAAACCTCAGGTTACCTGTAATTTCAGCATAGGTTTCAACCTGCTCCGTGGCTACAATGTATCGCTCTTTATGCTCCGCGATCACACGTCCGATGTTAAATTCCTTGAGGTTTAATTCATCGCAGAGGGCCTCCAACCTCGTGCTAAATCCGAGTTCATGTAAGTTCATTGGGTTCAATTTTGAAGAAGCGTTCAAAGTTGCAAAAATGTTTTCAATGTGTAACAATTGAAAATTCAGGTATTTCGATAAACTGAGAAATATTACTAAATTATATGAAAGTAGAAGATTAATTCGTAAGCCTCAAAGTTACAAAAGTAGTCAGGTTAATTATTTGTGAATTGGTTTCAACACACTCAAATGATTTGCCCAGTCATGGGAAAAACCATATTTTTATCCAATCGAATCTTTAAGGTAAATAAAATGGAATCTACAATCAGGGTATTAAGAATTGATGCAACCAATGGTTTTTACAGAGTTGAACGATTTAAGGTAGGTGATTTCTTTGGGCCGGTTGACCTTGGGATCAGCTTATCCCGGCGTTACAACAGCCTGAATATCGGAACAGGACTTTTGGCAGGATCCATTTTTCCGGGTTCCAACAGGTTAATTTTCACGGGGCATTCACCGGCCTGGCAGGGATTTTATATTTCAACCATGGGTGGTGCTTCCCTGGTTTTTGACAACCTGGGCATCAATATGATCTCCATCACCG
>CAYNDN010000928.1:0-1714 GCA_964395075.1 uncultured Lentimicrobiaceae bacterium
AAAACCATCGATAACGACCTGCCACTGCCAGAAGGATCACAAACTTTTGGGTATGAATCAGCCAAGCAGGAAGGTGTGCGCATTGCACAAACTGTTTATGAGGATGCCCGAACTTCAGGAAACTGGTTCGTAGTTGCTGCAATGGGCCGTGAGGCCGGACACCTGGCTTTTGGCATTGGCGCTGCATGCCACTACCCAATGATCATTATCCCGGAGATGTTCAACAAAACTGACATCACCATTCGTAAGATCGTTCTGCTGATTATTTCGGCCATGCTTAAGCGCAAACTGTTGGGAATCTCCTACGGTGGTGTGATGATTAGTGAAGGGGTTTTCCATTTTATGTCGGATGCCGAAATTGAATCGACCGGAATCAACTTCACCTACGATGAGCACGGCCATCCCGAATTGGGCAACGTTAGTAAAGCGCACATTTTTAATATTTTGGTACAGCGCGAACTAAAGCGTCTCGGCATAAAAATTAAGAGTCGCCCGGTTGAATTGGGTTATGAATTACGTTGTGTACAGCCTTCCGGATATGACCTGGTTTATTGCGCCCTACTTGGTATGGGTGTAAAAAAGCTTTATGACCAGGGGGTTACCGGATGTATGGTAACTGCTGATCCAATCGGAAATATTTCTCCACTCTATTTAAAAGATGTGGAAGATGAACACGGCAAAGTAAAACCACGTTTGGTAAACATCAACTCAGAGAAAGCGCAGATGGTATATGGTTTTAACCACCAATATATTACCGAGGAAGATTATGATGCGGCTAAAGAAATCGTAGAACACCCAGAAGAATTTGACTTCTATAAAATACTGAACTGGGAAAAAATTGAGATTATTTAATCTAAACTACATAAAACTAAAATCCCGGGTCTTGCAAAAGACCGGGGATTTTTTTTGTCAAATTTCTATAAAAACAGCAGATAAAAGCTTATTCATTTTAACCTGAGTTCGAGATAAGGAAAAATCTTATAGTGTTGAATTTCAATATCCCCGTCCTTTAGGGCGGGGAGTAGGATGATACCCAAAGGTGAAAGATTTTTGAAATTATATTATGGCGACCACACATGTTCAGGATAAATCTCTGCATTTCCTGGCGAGTTTGCGGTAAAAATTTAAGAAACTGACCGCCAAGGCGGAGAGGCGCAAAGAAAGTGCACTTGTACTTTTTTGATGATATCAAAAACCATGAACGATTCGTGTTAGGAAGTCCGCCATTTTTAAGGGTGAAGTGAAGTGCATGGTGGAAACAAAAAATACATTATGATTTTGCAAAGGCTATAGTTCCTGGTGTTCCCGAATATTAAACTTTTTCGCCAAACGGCCACCAAAAATTAAAAGTATGCAGCCCGCAACAAAGGTAATTTGCAACGCGGTGTGCAGCCAGGTATCATTTTCGGGGAAGATACTCAAAGCTCCTATTAACATAAGTATGGCTCCTGTAATTCTTACTTTGTTTTGATTTTTTATGCGTTCCATATTCAATTTGTATTTATTTATATTCACCCTGTTGGTTAACAATTTGTGCGGATAATTACAGTTTTCACGATTTTTTTTCGAGTGAATCCAGATATCCGTTGAGCCGGTCCAGGTATTTTCCGAATTTTAGTTGTTGCAGGTTCTTTTCGAAGCGATAGGACAGCACCCCAACCAGCAGTGGTATAATTAACAAAAATGCTGTTCTCAGATCAGTATCTATCGGATG
>CAYNDN010000929.1:0-1710 GCA_964395075.1 uncultured Lentimicrobiaceae bacterium
CACGCATAGTCTTATCGACCCGTCTACCTTTGGTACGACCACCAAGTTGGATTGATAAGGCGAGTACCCTTCAACTTTTTCAATGATGCCTCGCTGCAATAAATCTTCCAACTTTTCCTCTACTCTACTTTCATAGGCCACGGGAGTTCGTCGAAACGATTGAATTATCGGCGGTGAATTTTCTCGTACTGACACGTGAGCAACCATTCCCTTGATCCAAGGGAACACCCTCGGTACCGTCTTGGTCATCTGTAAAGATAAACACAAAGGCCTTGTGAGAGGACATCGACATCAACGAAACCCCCTCCCCCCCAGAATATAAAACTTTTTTTTTTTTTTTTTCTCATAACACGTTTTCTATCTCTTTTTATTTATTCTTTTTCTTCATGCACCTGAACCAGTACTCAAAAAGCGTGTTCTTTGTCCGCTTCCTTAACTCTGTGCACCTTACTCACTTGATTTCCAAACTGCAAGATGCCTAGTTCTTGCGCTGTTTCGGCTCCCAGTAACGACTTCTCTGCTACATCTGCCACATAGAATTTTGCGGACACCGCTTTGCCACCCAATTCGATGGTCGATTTGAAGTTTCCTAAAATCTTCAGGGGTTCCGCTGACCCAAAACTGGTGAAGATTTTATCGCTACCAATCTCATTTCCGGGCTTTTCAAGAAAATCTTTTGCATTATCAATGCGATCCTCAGGACTATCCAGCAAATAATCTTCTGACTCATCTGACTCATCTGCATATTTATTGATGTTTTTTTCCGAAGCTGTAAAATCTCCGAAAATTTTCCTTAGGTTATCACTCAGTGGATGGCTTTCTGCGCCTGATGAGGATTCAGAATTACTTTTAGCATCCTGTAGTACCTGTTTTGACTTTTTTCTGCCACCCAGCGAACCTATAATTATAAAAAGCAGGGTCAATAGAATATAAACTAAACTCCCAATATCAAAATCCATAATTTATACGTTCTTTTAGTGCTTATAAATTTACAAAAAATTTATCTTTAAATCCTTAAATTTATTATGTTTAAATCTTTATTATATAAAATAACATTCCTGTTCTTGTTTATGTTCTTTTCCTCTTCTTCCTGCAATAAGGACAGGTTTGAATTTCCATATACTCCGATTAATCTTAACATTGAGCTGGTATATCTTTACGCTACCATCGGGCCGGGAGAATATGCATTCGATTATGATAATCGAGGGGTAAATGGCTTGCTCATCCGCAGAAATTTCAATGATCAGTTTTTCGTTTATGACCGAACCTGCCCTTACGAGCCAGACTTTTCCTGTGCTGTTGAAAGTGACACTACCAGCAGCCTCCATGTCTCCTGTCCATGTTGTGAATCACAATATTTTCTGGATGAAACGGGAGATGCCTTTGTTACCCGGGGCCCTTCAAAATACCCGCTTATCAGATATAATGCTACTATTAATGGTGGATTCCTATGGGTTTATAATTAAAAAGAAGCTTTTCTACCTGAAGTCCTTCTTGAAAATCAGGTCGAAACCACTCTCTCCAGATGAATTATTCAATTCAATGAATAAGAAGCGTAAAAGTTCATATTCAAGCCTAACTTCATAATTCGAAATTTCCTGCTCATCCGTTTCACCCAATCTCTGTTCGTAACTCACGAATAAATCGTTAGTAATATATTTTCCAACTACCACGGTTGCATTTTCAAAACCCTCATCTGCCTTTACCTCA
>CAYNDN010000930.1:0-1708 GCA_964395075.1 uncultured Lentimicrobiaceae bacterium
GTTATTGGTTATTCGTTATTGGTTATTCGTTATTGGTTATTCGTTATTCGTTATTCGTTATTCATAGCCCGCCTTCGGCGCGGCAAACTCACAACTCCCCTTACACAACTCACTACTCATCTTTCTTAACTTTACCATCTTCATTCTGTGTTTTCAACTTTTCCCCTTCTTTGCTGTAGGCGTTAATAATCTTTGTTACCAGCTTATGCCTGATAATATCCCGTTCGTTAAGGAAAATAAAATCGATTCCGGGTATTCCCTTCAAAATTTTTGAAACCTGGATCAGTCCGGAAGATTGATTTCTTGGCAAGTCAACCTGGGTTATATCACCCGTTACGATGAATTTGGCTGAACGCCCCATCCTGGTTAAAAACATTTTTAACTGGCTTTGGGTTGCATTTTGCGCTTCATCCAAAATGGCGAAAACACCATCCAATGTACGGCCGCGCATAAAAGCGAGTGGCGCAATTTCGATGGTGCCATCTTCGAGATAACCAAGTAGTTTTTGCGAAGGGAGCATATCACGCAAGGCATCGTAAAGCGGCTGCAGATACGGGTCCAATTTATCTTTGAGGTCGCCGGGCAGGAAGCCCAGATTTTCGCCGGCTTCAACGGCTGGCCGTGCCAGGATGATCCTTTTTATTTCCTTGTTCTTTAAAGCCTGCACGGCAAGGGCTACCGCGGTATATGTTTTCCCGGTTCCGGCAGGGCCGATAGCAAAAACCAGGTCGCTGGTTTTACAACTTTCAACCATTTTTTGTTGGTTGGGTGTGCGGGCTTTAATCAGCTTTCCGTGACGGCCATGTACCAAAACATCCACACCTTCAAATGGTTCAGGCACCCCACCGGGGGCTTCCACTTCAAGTAAATCCTTCACATCGTGTTCGCTCAATTTACCGAATCTTTCATAATGCATCAGCATCAACGAAAATTTGCGATCGAAATCATGAATGATCTCCTCAGGGCCAAAAATCTTGATTTCGGTGCCACGTGCTACAATGCGAAGTTTTGGATAATGATTGATGAGAATTTCGAGATTGGCATCATTTACACCAAAGATTTCGAGCGGATTAACGGATTCAAGCGAAATTTTTTTCTCTGTCATTCAATAATTAAATCTTAGTTATTTACACCTCTAATGGTTTGAATTTGAACCTCCAAAATTAGGGAAAATTGTGATGCATCATGGAAGAATTACTAATTTTGACGCTTTTAAAAAGGAGGAACAACTTCATATTTTATGGCCATAATCACGTTACTTACTGACTGGGGACTTAAAGACCACTACATTGCCATGGTAAAAGGCAAGATAATGTCTCAGCTTCCCCACTCAACCATTGTGGATGTGGCCCATAATATTCCGCCCTACAACCTGAACAGTGCGTCATTCGTATTGAAAAACACCTACAGGAACTTTCCGCAAGGAACTTTTCACATCGTGGATATTTTTGCAGATGCAACCATCGAAATGCCCCATATAGTTGCTGAATACGACGGCCATTATTTTATTGGTGCCGATAACGGATTGTTTTCACTCATTTTTGAGCATCCGCCTCAACAGGTTTTTGAAATCGACATGATACAGGATACCGACACCTTTACCTTTCCCACATTCGATATTTTTATCAAAGTTGTCAGGCATCTTGCAGCAAAAAAAGACATTAAAGAAATCGGACATCCACGGGAAAAACTAACGCAACGTATTCCG
>CAYNDN010000931.1:0-1706 GCA_964395075.1 uncultured Lentimicrobiaceae bacterium
TAGATTTCTTCTTTAAACCACTTTTCCATCTTTTCCAGTTCGGGCACAGATATCCATTGACGCACCGTGCGGATTTGATCCTGGGTCAGATTTTTTTCACGCATTATGCGCTCGGTTTCATATAAACCCTGGAACATTTTCAAAGCAATGGCCGCCCTGTCAGGGTCATTTTCTTTGGCCTTTACAAATTCACGCCGGGTATGAGCCATACAAGAAAGTAGCGTAATGTTGGGTTGTTTCTCAAAATGCTGATAAGCGCTGTATCCATCGGTTTGCAGAAAACCGGAAAAATCCTTTAGCATTTCATCCGGCCCTTCGCGGCTGCGGGTTTTACGGTAATCGAAAAGTACCTGCCGCCTGATGGGATCGTAGTATACCCAGTCGTAACCTTTGTGGGTAGTGCCGGGCTTGTCTTTGGTGAGTACTGGCAGCGGGGTTTCATCGGCCATCAGGTAATCAGATGCAAGCACTTGCTTTTTTAAAGCTTGGTAAAGCGGTTCCAGCAACCGGCATGTGGCTGTGAACCATCCACCAATGGTTGATTCGGCAATACCTACGCCTTGGCGTTTGAATATTTTCACCTGGCGGTAAAAGGGCAGGTGATCAACAAACTTGCTGATGAGGACGTGTGCCAGTAAGCCGGCTCCTGCATTGCCTTTGGGAATGGGCAGTGTAGGCAAATCAGCAATTAAAATATTGGTTTTTTCGTCGTTGGTTTCGATGATGAATTTTGGCCTTACAAATTGTTTGACATAAAATTGAGATGGAACCAACTCCAGTATTTCTGTCAAGGATTCACCGATTCTCTTTGCTCCTTTCGGAAGGTTTTCAGGGTTATCACCACTGTTTTACGCGGAAGATGCGCCGGTAGGGGCGTGCGCAGAGGCTGCTTTTTCTCCACGGTTTTCGTCCGCTCATAGCTCACCTTGATCTTCTTTTTTTCAACCTGTTCATTCTCAGGTAGATCAAAAAGAGTAGTTTGCTGTGGATCAATAGATGAAACAAACCTTTCGCGTTTGGAGCCAAAGATCAGGCGTTTCATCTCGGCAAGCTGGTGGGAAAGATAATCCACCTCATCCTGTAGTTTCAAAAAACTGTTATATTCTTCTTTAGATATGGTGATTGTTTCCCCTGTTGCCATGAGGCAAAAATAAATCACAAAACCACCGCTTTCCCAGCGTAACAGTTTGATACGATTGCGGGGTTTATTGACGAAAATGAAGATATCACCGCTCAACGGGTCTGCCTTCAGCCTGCTGGTGATCAACCCACACAACCCGTCAAAACTCTTGCGCATATCGGTGGGTTCCCTGTAAAGGTAATATCGGGCTGAAGTGATCGAAAACATCAGCCGGCAAACCTGATCAGGTCCATCAATACAGTTGAGGGCGTGCTGGTGGGAATCATCACTTCAACACCATTGGGATAACGCACACTGATCTCATTGGCTGGAATGCCATCCAGGCGCATGAATCCGTCTGGTGACTGATCATCCTGCCGGAATTTGTATATCCAATACTTGAAAGTATGGAGGTTGAGATTGTTCTCGGCAGCAAAGTCCTTTTGTGATTTCCCGATTGCCTGCCACTGTGCCACAAGCTCACGCATCTGTTCTTTTCGGTCTGTGTTGTCCATAATCAAAATCTTTGGCGCAAAGATCAGATCCGCAGAACAAGTTCACAAGAGGTAGTTTACCGGTGGGATAC
>CAYNDN010000932.1:0-718 GCA_964395075.1 uncultured Lentimicrobiaceae bacterium
GGGCTGTGTTGAAATTGTGGATTCGCAATACCGCGAAAAAATCCTCAACAGAGAAACCCTTGAAAGTGATGAGCCCATTCGCTGGTTGTGTATCGAGGCGTTTAAGATCATTGCCGGCGAATCTGGTCATCCGGTAACAAAAATGAATGATTTCTTCTGGTCGCTGGGGCGCAGTTGCTGCAACGAAACCACACTGTGTTCCGACCATGTTTGTGAAAAGAATCCCTGTACCTTTACAGAAATTGTGGAAATCAGCGACCACAGCCATTGTGTTTTTCAGGAGATTTGTAAAGGCGAAAAAAATGCCGGATACCGAAAACTATGGCAACCAGTTGTTGTTACACATTATTATTAACAGAGATGCCAATAAAAATGATACAGCAGTAAGTCTTGAAGATTATACCTTGGCCAAAAACATGCACACAATGAAAAACTCAATGTATTTATTTCGAATATTTCCGGTGCTGATAGCAATCTGTTTTTTACTAACGGCCTGCGAACAGGTTGAGCGACCAGAAAAATTAAAGATTAAAGTTATTGAAACCAGTGATGTACACGGTGCAATTTTCCCCTACGATTTTGTGGAAGGTGAAGCCCAAAATTATTCCATGGCGCAGGTTTTAACTTATGTGAAAAAAGAACGCGCAAAGGATGATCAGGTGGTTATCCTGCTCGATAACGGAGATATCCTCCAGGGCGATCCCAGTGTTTACTATTA
>CAYNDN010000932.1:728-1698 GCA_964395075.1 uncultured Lentimicrobiaceae bacterium
ATTACAATTTTATCGAAACCGCCGGGAATCATTTGGTTGCCGATGTGTTAAATTTCATGGATTATGATGCCGCCACGGTAGGCAATCATGATGTGGAAACAGGCCATCCCGTTTATGACAAAATAAGAAATGAATTTGATTTCCCCTGGCTGGCGGCCAATGCTAAGGATGCGAAATCAGGAAAACCCTATTTTGAGCCTTATACCATACTCGAGAAAAATGGGGTTAGGATTGCGATACTCGGACTGCTCACCCCTGCAATTCCGCAATGGCTTCCGGAGCAGATTTGGGAAGGGATGGAGTTTGAGGATATGATTGAATCGGCGAAGTACTGGGTCGAAGAAATCCGGCAGAAAGAAAAACCGGATGTGTTGATCGGGCTTTTTCATGCGGGCTATGATTTTACCTACAACAACCAATCTGCTGAAACCTACAAAAACGAAAATGCCTCAAAGCTGGTGGCTGAGCAGGTGCCGGGCTTCGACCTGGTGCTAGTTGGGCACGACCACCACGGCTGGAATCAAAAAATAACCAACTGGGCCGGCAATGAGGTATTGGTATTGGGTCCAACCAGCAGAGCCAGAGATGTAGCAGTGGCCGAAATTAACCTAACCCTCAGCAAAGTCACCAACCATTATAAAAAGGAAATCTCAGGAGAAATAGTAAAGATATCAGATTTAGAACCTGACCCCGGTTTTATGGAGAAGTTTAACCCTCAACTGGAAACCGTGAAAACTTATGTTTCTGAACCGCTCGGAAATTTGGGTAAATCCATCACCACCGCCGATGCTTTCTTTGGCGATGCTGCCTTTACAGACATGATTCACCAGGCACAAATAGATTTAACCGGGGCCGAAATTTCATTTGCTGCGCCACTTTCTTTCAATAAAACCATTGCTGAAGGACCTGTTTTTGTGGGTGATCTGCTTAAAATTTACAGGTACGAAAACTTTATGTACACCATGAAATT
>CAYNDN010000933.1:0-1697 GCA_964395075.1 uncultured Lentimicrobiaceae bacterium
TGCTGGAAAACGAGCCGACTTTGCAGCGCTCCGTACGCCAGCGCAACCCGTACGTCGATCCGCTCAACACCATCCAGGTCAACCTGCTGCGCCGCCTGCGCGCCCTGCCCGACCCCAACAGCCCGGAAGCACAGCAAATCATGCAAGCTATCTTCCTGACGATCAACGGCATCGCTTCCGGTTTGAAGAATACAGGTTGAGATTGAAAAAGTACCTAAAAGGCTTTATACTGTCTGAAGTCAGCATTTAGCCGGAAATGGGGGTTACCATTCTGCCCCCCCCATTTTTCGTCTTATGCCGACAAATCAACAGTAATTTCCCCCAAATACAGGGTTTATGCCAAAATATCATCAGTATCAGCGGCATAAAATGCAATTTTGGGTTGTGTCAAAATCTAGGCGTAAATCAGAAGGACAGAAATGGAAAAATTTGATAATGAAACCCTTGAAGAAGAAATTATGGAGGCTGAGGTTTCCTCAGAACTCGAAGAGGCAAAGAATTTTGCGAAAACCCTAAGTCCGGATGATGTGAAAAGCGGACAATGGTTTGTGGCTCTCTTGCAAAAAGTAGTTCAATCTTATGATCGTAACGCCAGAGCTGAGTATTTTCAACAAAAGTATCCTGGACTTCCCCCAGATGAAATTGCTGACAAACTAACCTCAATCACTGTAAGATATGCAACGATTGCCGGAGGAGTTACTGGAGCAGCCGCATCTGCCGGTCAAATAACCACGTTGCTTTCCGGGGGGATGTCAGTAGCCGTACTGGTTAGTGCCATTGGTGCAGAAATGTTGTATTTATCCAGAATACAAATGCGGTTAGTGCTTGATATGACAGTTGTTTATGATATGCCGCTTGACCCGGATGATCCAGAAGACATATTAATGATTTTTGGATATGCGCTAGGGGTCGCCCCAGCCGAAATATTGGGAAAAGGAGTACAAGTTGCAGCAAAAGGCGCAACCGAATACGCCATAAAAAAATATGTGAGTAATAGTACACGAATAGCCATCTTAAATGCGGGCAAAAAGATTGGTGTTAAGATTTTACAAAGAACTGTTCTTAAATACGGTGTGCCTGTTATCTCAACGGCGGTTGGCAGTAGCTACAATTATATAGCAACCAAATCTGTTGGAGCAATTGCCAAAGCCCATATCAAAAATCGAGGGCAAGTCACAGACGAATTACGTTTATTAGTATCTCGGCAAAATACTTATACCATTGCGTTTCCTGCGGCAGCAATGTATATGGCCCAAGTTGACGGTGAATTTTCGGCAAAAGAAAAAGATCTTTATCGATCCTTGTTGTCTCGAATGTCGTTTGAGGAACATACTCAGACCGAGTTTCAAAAACTCATTGCCAATGAAGCAAATATATTGAACGCTATATCTGAAATTGAGGATGATGAGGTTAAGAACAGCCTGCTTGAAGTCATGATGTTGATGGCGCTACATGATGGTGAATTGGTTGAAAAAGAGCGAGAATTTTTGTTAACTACAGCAACTCGCCTCAACATACCATTAGATATAGAACAAATCGAAAGACGCGTCGCAGATTATCGAATAACTGTCGAGAAAAGCGTTTTTGCCAAGACGTCAGGAGTGGCAATAGAGGCGACCTCTATAGCAACAAATATGGCGGAACAAGTAGCTGGGGGTGTTAAAGGAATGGCTGCAACAGCAGGTAGCAAGGTTACA
>CAYNDN010000934.1:0-1694 GCA_964395075.1 uncultured Lentimicrobiaceae bacterium
CGACCCGGCGCTGCGGCGCCGGCCGGTTCGAAGCAAAAATCACGCCCTGTGTTCCATTCAGCGTAGCCACTGTCGCATGTAAGTCATCCCAAATATCATTGGTCAAATTGGTGACCGATCCCGACTGATAGCGATAGATATTGGAAGCACCGGATTCAAATCCGGTCAAAATAAGGGCACTCGAAGACAAAACGTCTACGCTAGTCACCCGTTCCAGCCCTTTAATGGGCTTGGTTGTCAACTTTTTCACCTCCTCATTCAAACTCAGATAACTCACCACAGGTTGATCCGCTTTTTCATGTACAACCACCAGCTGCTGGGAATTAGGCCGCCAGGCCAGCAAGGGATAATTCTTATCTATTTCTTTACCGTGGTCTTTGTAACCACCTTCCCAAAGCGTTCTACGCTGATTTTCAGCCACGTCTGTCAAAACGATTCGCTGCTTACCTTGATTGTGCTCCACATAGGCAACATATTTTCCATTAGGACTAATCACCATCGACTTGATTTCTGTTTTGGGATTGCGCGTCACCTCCAATTCCCCGGCATTGGGAAATAATCTCAATTTATTGTCCTGATTATAACGAGCAGAAAAATAATTAAACCAATTACTACCGGCAATGGTATAAAAACTTGTGCCAAACACATATAAAAAACCACTTTCCACACTTCGGTTGATCCGTGTGAGGTACAACAAGTTGGAAACAGAGGCTTTGCCATGATTTTGGGCAATGTAATGAAACAGGGAATGCCCCGCCAGGCGGGGTCTTTGATCAGCCAAATCCAAAAAATTATCAAATTTACGCATGAAAACAGCTTCGCGCAATTCATTATCCACTTCCGTATTCCACTCCTCCACAGAATAGGCAATAATCCCTTCGGTAAACCACTGTGGCAGGTGCATCAGCACCGAGTTTTGCACTGCTTCCTGCAAATTAGAACCAAACAACATCCGATTGAGCAACACCCGGGCAATGCCCTCCCGAATCAATTTCTCTAAATTTCGATGATTACCATCAAAATAAATCAACATTTTGTTGTCGAGCAGCTTGGTAACGCCTCCGGCGTTGATCGTTGGGGCTTCAAGCCCGATATTAGATTGGGCAAAATCCGAAAAATCGGTATAAACCACCAACTCAATTTTTTGTCTTACCTGATATTCCAGCAAAGATTTCAATTGCTGATAACTGGATTCAGCAATGGGCACCAAAAATTCCATGAGATCTTCATTATCTTCCGTAAAGGAAAATGCGAAGTTGGGCGATTCATAGCGCTGCCATTTGTAAGTTTCGTACTGAATGCGATTCTGTCCATATTCAGCATTAACCAGCTGCGCCGATAAGGAGAAACTGCACAGGGACAGCAAGGATAAGAGGAAAAAGCGATAAATACGCATAGATGTTGTCAAGATTGGTTATTTATAAGGAATCCCTGTCGGAATTGAGAAATATACTTTATTAAACGTAATTTTGTTCCTTTAGGTTAGATTAATATTACAAAAAAAAGAATTTAGCGTTTTACAAATCTGTTAGATTAAATAGACATTAACATAATCAGCATACAAATTATGGCGAATATCAAATCTTTTGTCTTCAGCCCTTTTTATGAAAACACCTATGTGGTCTATGATGATACGAAAGAATGCATCATTGTGGATCCTGGTTGTTACACCGAAAATGAACGTCAACAACTCA
>CAYNDN010000935.1:0-1694 GCA_964395075.1 uncultured Lentimicrobiaceae bacterium
GCAAAACACCAGGTATATTCATTTCGCAGATTCCCCTCGTCTTGCCCGGCTGGGTAAAACATTTCATGACCGTTTTCACGCCTCCATCAAAATGGATATTCCTTCACCAGATGTAAATGACGGGCTAAACCCTGACGACATTGTGAATATAATGCACAGGGTTGCCGACTGGCAGTTTGCCAACCCTATAAATACAATCCATGAGCTTAATTGGCACTATGGGGCTTTTTATACCGGTATAAGGACGCTTTATGAAACTACCGGGGAAAAACGCTACAAAGAGGAGCTGATAAACATGGGCGATGCCTATGGATGGAAACCCATGGATGATGTTTTTCATGCTGACAGGCTATTGATCACCGACATATGGGCATGGTTGTATCAAATGGAAAAGAGGCCTGAAATGATTGACAAATCCCAATGGGCACTTGATATTCACCTGGCACGGAAATATGAAAAGGCAACCGATGTACGCTATGCCAATAATCCCTACAGATCGGAGTGGTGGTCATGGTGCGATGCCCTTTATATGGCCCCGCCCTCTTTTGTTGAAATGTGGAAGATAACCAGCAATGAGAGGTACCTGGATTACATGAACAGACAATGGTGGATCACATCAAATTATCTATACTCCCAAGCCGATTCTCTTTTTTTTCGCGACGACCGGTTTTTCGGAAAGCGTTCCGAAAACGGAACTAAAGTATTCTGGTCCAGGGGCAATGGCTGGGTTATCGCCGGCCTGGCAAGAATATTAAATAATCTACCGGAAGAAAGCAAGTATCGAGACAAGTTTGTAAAGCAATATAAGGAAATGGCCTATAAGCTATTGTCATTGCAGAGCGAGGATGGATTATGGCGTGTTAGTCTGATCGACCCGCAATACCTCGATATTGGGGAATCAAGCGGCAGTTCTTTTTATACCTATGCACTCGCATGGGGCATTAACAACGGGCTTATTGAGGCCCGTTACATATCTCATGTTGAAAAGGCATGGTTGGCCCTTTGCAATAACGTAAATTCCGAAGGCCGCCTGGGGTTTGTTCAGCAGGTAGCTGGTGATCCTTATCCCTTTTATGAGCATCAGTGGCATGTTTACGCATCGGGAGCATTTATCATGGCAGGTAGTGAGATACTCAAAATGGTTGATGTTGAACTTGAAAAATGAAAGACAGAATTACCTGAGTAATAACTTAAAGAAAAGTAAACATTAGCTGTTTATAACAACTGCATTGGAGAAAAGATTGAAAAAGAATAATAAATACGAAAAGAAAAATCGTCGAGCTATTTTTCAGAATTAAGATGAAAGAATTGAATTTTCACTATCCACTTTATATTTTATTAACATGGGAAATCATAAAAAGCATTTTATTCTTAAGAGTGCTATAATTGCCTGTATGCTGGTATCATCTTTAGCATTTTCACAAGTACATACAGATGATAATACATCTACCGAAACTGAGATACCTGACAATGCTTGTTGGATTATTAGATCGGGGTTTGAATCAGATGTATATGTTGAAGATGAATTTTTATTTGGTGTAGACAATTCATATCCATCGCCCTCCAATAATTGGAACTCATTAGGTGATATTCAAATGAACTCCAATTTAAATAATGGAACCGGAGAAGTATCTATAATATCAGATCCTGTTGCTAGTGGTAACAAGGTGCTGAATTGCGAGATATTTACTCCT
>CAYNDN010000936.1:0-1689 GCA_964395075.1 uncultured Lentimicrobiaceae bacterium
TACCATACAGGATACATTGTTTGTTAAACACAAATATGTGATGGATCAACTGAGTGATTTTGAAAGTTATGAAGATGTGATGGTGGTATTTGAAGTGCAACCCATGGTAGAAGAACAGGGTGAGGTGATGCTGGAGACTACAAAAGTTATTAATATGCTTGAAAGCCTGACAGCAGAGCAGGAACAAATTGTGGAGAGCCAGCTTACCCGAATGGACATGTCGTTCAATAGTTTTCAATTACTCATACTTATAATGGGCATTATGCTGTTGATTGTGGCCGGTATTTCGGCCTGGATAACGACCAATTCGCTGGTTAAGCCCATTAATTATTTAAAAAGCATCATCCTGCAAATGGGTAAAGGAATATTGCCCGAAAAAGAAATTGAGGTTGGCAATGATGAAATGGGTGATATTTCAGAGGCACTGAATTTATTGGTGAAAGGGCTGGAACAAACCTCTCTTTTTGCAAGTGAAATCGGTAAGGGGAAATTCGAAAGTCTTTATAATCCGCTCAGTGATGATGATACGCTTGGAAATGCATTGCTCCAAATGCGCGATAACCTGCAAAAACTATCAAAAGAGAATGAGGAAAACAATTGGTTGCAAACATCCATTGTAAAGGTTAGTGATGTGTTGAGGGGAGAAAAGTCTGTTAAGCAGCTTGCGGACAATTTACTATCCGTTCTGGCCGATATCCTGGATATAAAAATTGGTGCTGTTTTCCTTGCTGCCGATGAGGAAACACTTGAGCTATCCGGCTCTTATGCCTGGGATGTCAGGAAAGATAACACCACGCAATTCAAGCTGGGTGAAGGGCTGGTGGGTCAGGTTGCCGCCGAACAAAAACCAATACTATTCACGCAGCCTCCTTCAGATTATATCTACATCCAATCCGGTTTGGGAAAGGTTAGCCCGACCAACATCATGGTTTCACCGCTTGTTTATCAAAACAAGGTTATCGGGGTAATTGAAATGGGATTTGCAACCTCCATGACCAAACTCCAGATGGAGCTGCTTAACCAGGTTTCAGAGAGTCTGGCCATTGGATTTAACTCAATCAAAACAAGGGCTGAAATTCAGCACATGCTGCAGATGACAACTGAGCAGGCTGAGCAGCTTAAGATTCAGCAGGAGGAGCTTACCCATAAAAATGAAGAAATGCAAACCCAACAGGAAGAGTTGCGGGTTGCAAACGAAGAGCTTGAAGAACAAACCAAAGCCCTTAAAAAGTCAGAGGTTCATCTTAAGGAGCAACAGGAAGAATTGCAGGTGACAAATGAAGAACTCGAAGAAAAAACCAGGGCACTTGAAGATCAGAAAAAAAAGATCACCGATAAAAACATGGAACTTGAGCTGGCCCGCACCAATATTGAGCAAAAGGCAAAGGAACTGGAAATCTCAAGCAAATACAAGTCGGAGTTTCTCGCCAATATGTCGCATGAGCTGCGCACTCCGCTCAATAGTTTGTTAATACTCTCGCGCGACCTGGCCGATAATAGAACTGCTAATCTTAATGATGAACAGATCGAATCGGCCGAAATCATCTACAAAAGTGGTAATGACCTGCTTTCGCTGATCAATGAAATTCTCGACCTTTCAAAAATTGAATCAGGTAAAATGTCGCTAAACCTGGAGAATGTTCAGCTCATCGACATTCAGGACTCCATCATGAGGCAGTTTAGTCCGGT
>CAYNDN010000937.1:0-1687 GCA_964395075.1 uncultured Lentimicrobiaceae bacterium
CGTAATGTCCAATTGTTTTATTCATTTTTTAACAACTTTTTTGGATGAGAACCAATAATTTAAATCAAAAGGATTTAATTTTATTACTGTATTAATAATATCAGTCTTTGGATAAGATCGAAAAATCTTTCATATCCACTTTGTTATTTATTCTTGAAATTTATAAGAATATCTTCTGCAAAATCGTTATCTTTAGGTTTCGGATAGTTTATGTTGCCATAAATTTACCGGCAGAAAATTCTGGCAGCTTGAATTCTAAACCACTTTTCCATCAACCCGGTACAAAAACCGGCCAAACCAACCCCAAATCATACTATCAAGACAGAAATTATCTGAAAACAACTGCAAAACTCATTAAATGGTACCTGGAAATTATAAAATATAACTCTGAGGAAATGATGTAAGTGTCTTTAAACAAAGAAGTAATAATTTTTTATTTATTTTTAAAATTATGCACCAATTTAAGAGCCCTGAACCGATTTTATATATAGTGGGATATAAAGGTAAAAAATGAGCGATATGGACTCTAAATATTCTGTTTTTTTAAGTAACCTTTTAAGTCATCAGGATCGGCTTTACGGGTATATTTTTGCACTGGTGCCGAATATTACCGCAGTGGATGACCTGGTGCAGGAAACGATCCTGGTGATGTGGGAAAAGTTTGATACATTTGAACCGGGAACAAATTATTTCGCCTGGGCCAAAAAGATTGCCTATTATAAAGTTATCAATTATCTGGAAAGATCTCATCACAGTGATATTCATTTCAGCAAAGAAGTTCTTGAAAGCATAGAAAAGCAAACCGATGTTTTCGAAAAGTCCGACATCCGGGTGGATGCACTTGAGAATTGTTTGAAAAAGCTCAAAGGGCCGGACAAAGAACTGATTAAACTCAAGTATGTTGAAGGATTAACCATCAAAGAAGTGGCTGTAAAAACCACTCGATCCATTCATGGAATGTATAAAATCATGGCTCGCATTCATAACATGCTTGAAAATTGCATTAAACGGGCATTAATGAATCTGGAAGATGTTTCATGAAGGAAATCGAAAAAATACATCTCTTTGAATGGATGCTGAAATTAGCAGAGGGTACGATCTCTCCAGAGGAAAAGGAGGCGTTGGATTCTTTACTCATTTCCGATCCTCAGGCTTCAAGGCAATATACTGAATTTATGAGTTCGTATGTCTACATGACCAGGAAAAGCCGGATCGGTTCAGCGGCTAAAAACGCCATGGATTCCATTATGCAGCAGTCGCTGTGGGAATTTCTGGCCGAACAGGAAAAAACCGCACCGGCAATCGAAATTCCCAAAGAAAAACCTCAATCAAAACGGAGTAAAAGGGAGATTTCACAAACGCCGCCAACAATGAACAAACTCAGTCTGTACACCGCGATTATTACCTCAGCGGCGATGCTGTTTATTATTGCCTTCATCAATATTGGTCTTCGTTTGGAAGAAGACCCGCTGGCCCGGATTTCACAGGCGGTGGATGCACAATGGCTGAATGCTTCCGGTTATTTTGGTCTTGACAGTGATTTGTATCCGGGGCCTTTGACATTGAAAACCGGATTTGCTGAAATTACCATGAACAGCGGAGCCCGTATTCTCCTGGAAGCTCCGGTGAAAATCGACCTGGAATCTACCAGCTGGATCTATCTTGAAAAGGGTCGTTTGGTGGCCAA
>CAYNDN010000938.1:0-1681 GCA_964395075.1 uncultured Lentimicrobiaceae bacterium
ATTAAAAAGGCATTCTAAAAGGCATAAACACTGCGGACTTCCGACTATGGACTGCCGGCTTTATGTGTGTTTTTCTGTATGTTATTCCACAAAATTTGCAGTAGTTACAAATTGTTTACCATAGTGCAGCTTTTTTGAGAGCTTCACGGATTTTTGAATCTTCCTTGCCTAATTCTCTCAATGACTCTATTAGCTTGTCCTGTTCACGTTTTACAGGAGCAAGCGTTGTTCGCCGATCATAAAGGATGAAGCCGAATAAGGCAAAAATAGCCCCCAGCACCATCCCGAAACCCCAGGTGAAATATGTATCGAATTTGTCTTCAAGCCTATCAATTCGATTGTTTAAATTTTTGTCCAACTGATCAACCCGATTGTTTAAATTTTTGTCCAACTGATCGATCCGATTGTTTAAATTTTTGTTTAAATCATCTACCCGCGATTCCAGGGCATCAAGTTTTGTTTCTACTTTTATCAACCTGTCTCGGTCAGCAAGGGTGTAGGGTACAGCTTGATTATTTTCCTGGGAGAAGGCCGTGATAACGAAAAATATTATAAATACCGGTATTAATAAGCGTTTCATGGATTGTTGAAATTTTAACAAAGATAATTATTTGGCAATCATCGGCAAAAATTGTTTCTGAAACGAGGAGAGGTGAGAGAAACCATGGAAGTAGGGAGCGAGGGAATGATGGAGTGATGGAGTGATGGTGGGAGAGGATGTTGGTGTCTTTTCCCTGATTAGGTTTACACAAAGAGTATCCGCAATATCCTTATTCTAAAAAAAATAAATCCACCCTAACCAATTTCAGGGAGCAATGGTTATGTTATTAAATACTGACTAAACTCCATAAGTATGCCCCACATAACGGCAATAGCAACCGGATAGAAATTGATATGGGTATCCTTTTTGAAACCAATTGACCAGGATAATAAAACACCAAGCCAAAATATGCACCAAAACATAAACCGCAATCAGGCTAATATTTATTGAAAATAAATAGGAAATCAAGCATGCAGTTATTATAACCCTTTCCATGTGTATCAGCAATGTAAGCCGGTATTTCGATTTTCCAGTTACCGGCACCAACACCTGTTAGTGGCTGTTCGGAGATCATTTGGAATGTTGCACCCCAAACGCCCGGGCGCCCCTGATTATCGTGCGAATCCACACTTAAAAGACTGCTGATTTTATACTGGAATACACCATGGGTTTCATTAGATTGCATCAAAACAGCTATAACAGCAATCAAAACTAAGGATGCTAAAGAGATGATAAAAGGATTCCTCAAAATGCCCTTTTTGGCCTTTTCTTCTGTGTTGTGATTTTGAAGCAACATTAAAAAAGCTGAGGAAAAAATAAATATAATTGTTGCCACCCATACCGAACGTGTTTGTAGCAGCACAATATTTACCATAATGATCAGGACCGCTAAAACACTCAGATAAAGCCAGACCCTACGAAAATTAAACATGCCGAATATCGCAAATGGAAGCATCAGGAAAAGCGAAATGGCAAACTGGTTTTTATGGCCCATTATCCCGCCAATTTCGTAAAGCGTGGAAAACATCTCTGCTTCCGTTTTTACCGGCGAAATTTGCGGGTATTGAAATATCCCGTTAAGCCCTGCAATTAAAGTACTCACAACAAAAGCCTTCGTAATCCAATTTTTGTATTCGCTAT
>CAYNDN010000939.1:0-1680 GCA_964395075.1 uncultured Lentimicrobiaceae bacterium
CTGAACATTCTGTTATTTGTATTGTAAGAGAAATCCCTTTCTTTATTTACATCTAAAACTACAAGACAGCAAACAAAGATGTCATTAATTTTTTTTAGTAAACTGTTGGTATTATGTTTGTTTATGAAGGTTGTCAAAGCTGTCGAACGTCAGCGATCGGCAATGCTCAGAACGGATGTAAAGCCCCGGTTTCACGTAAAAACTGCCATCTAAACACCTCAACATCTAAACTAATAAACTTTCAGCTTTCAGCTTAAAATCAAATCAAGCCATTCTGAACCACAGAGAGGTACGCAGATTTTTGCAAATAAATGCATTAAACTTTTTAAATCTACTTGTAAAATTACCTCATCCATGGTTATCCTTTTAAAAAAATCTATAAACTAAAAAATGCCTGCATGAAGCCGCTTCTTACCATTGAAAATCTTCCGGTTCTTCAAAACAGAGTCTATCCGAAAAAATCAGACGCCCAAAACTGCGATACAGGAACGGTTACACTTGCCCAGGACGAAAAGACCGGAATTGTCGTGAATAAGGAATTTGACCCGGATAAAATCGTATATAATGAACATTACGACAACGAACAATCCCATTCCGCCAGGTTTTCAGATCATATGGACGAAGTGGCCGCTATTTTAAAAAAATATATACGCAACAGAAAAGTCCTTGAAATCGGGTGCGGAAAAGGGGTTTTCCTGAAAAGGCTGAGAGAAAAAGGATACAATGTTACCGGCGTTGATCCTTCCTATGAGGGGTGCGACCCTTTTGTTGTAAAAAAATACTTTACAAAAGAACTTGGGTTACAGGGCGATTTTATTATCATGCGGCATGTACTCGAACATATCCATGAACCCGTCAATTTTTTGAAATCCATAGCCGAAGCAAATAACCATTCCGGGCTTATCTACATTGAAGTCCCCGACCTGAACTGGATCATAAAAAACAATACCTGGTTCGATATTTTTTACGAACATGTGAACTATTTTACACCTTCCGACTTTAAAAGGATCTTTTCAGATATCCGGGAATCGGGTACTTTTTTTGGCGGGCAGTATCAATATGTAATTGCTGACCTGTCAAGTTTGAATGACAAGCTATCCCCGGAGGAGAAAGATTTTAACCTGTCATTTAAATCCCTGGATCGAATTGTAAATCATTTGAATAGGTATAAGCCTTCAAAAACGGCCATCTGGGGTGCTGCCTCAAAAGGAATCATTGCCGCTATACATCTCTCCAAAACAGGAACCGATATTGACTGCCTGGTTGACATCAATCCGAATAAAACGGGAAAATTTGCTCCGGTGACGGGCATTAAAATTATCGGGCCTGAAGAATTGAAACAGCATTTCCAAAAAGATGACCTGATCATTATTGCAAATCCGAACTATAGTGAAGAGATAAAAAAGATGACAGGACACCGGTTTACATACCTGGATTTATAAATTTAATCTCTTTTATTGATATGTGTGGGTCCTTGTATTAGCTGGCTGCGAGCTATTAACTAACGGTATATTTTACACAAGAAATCAAGCCATCTCATAACTACAGAGTAGCACAGATTCATTAACAGAGTTTGGTAAAATTTTAATTTGAGGTGTTGTAGAAAGAGTACAGTAAAATCCTCGACCTACTGATCCACCGGTGGTGGATCGAATATGATTAGCCCCGACACGCATGTCG
>CAYNDN010000940.1:0-1676 GCA_964395075.1 uncultured Lentimicrobiaceae bacterium
ATGCTCGTGCCTGAATTTGGTCAGAAAATAATCCTCCAAATACCCTGAAATAATACTACCTTTACAGGTTTGTAAACAAAGTTGAGCGAAAATGAAAATTGCAATCATAGGATTTGGTGCCGCTGCCATGGGCTTGATCGAGCGGATTAAAAATACCGATCACGAAATCCATGTATTTGAGCGAAGCAAGGATATTTATTCTTCCAGTATTTCTGGTATCCGTGCCGATGGAAAGCTTTTCGTTTCTAAGGATATGGGTGGAGATCTTGATATTGAACTGGAATTACAAAAGCAGCTGGTGGATTTCTGGATCGAAAAAACCGGGAATGGCGATCATGAAACCGGACGCTCATTTTCAAATCAGGATTACTATAAAACCTTTTACAGTAAAGGGTTTCAGCCTGTGCTTTCCGACTTTTACCATCTTGGTACTGATCAGTTGAAAGAGGTGCTATACAACATTTACAAGGAATACAGTGCCTTAAAAAACATCCGCTTCCATTTTAAGACACCAATTGACAGCATCACGATGAAAGATGATAAGGTGATGGTGGATGGGCACGGGCTGTTTGATAAAGTATTTGTTGCCGTGGGTCGAAGCGGGCACAGGCTTGTCAAGGACCTGATCCGTAGATTTCCGGAGATTGTGCTCGACAGCACTAAGGTGGACATCGGGGTGCGTTTCGAGTTGCCCAATCATATCGTGGAAGACCTCAACCGCGAGATGTACGAATTTAAGGTGAAGTACAAAAGCAAAACCGGTTATATGGTGCGCACGTTCTGCAACAATCCGTCGGGGTATGTGGTTACGGAGAATTATGGTGATTTTACCACGGTGAACGGCCACTCCAAAATCAATCAGAAAAGCAAGAACACCAACTTTGCCATCCTCACCACCGTGCAGCTCACCGAGCCGTTCAACGACCCTACCGGGTATGGCTCCAACATTGCGGAGCTGTCGAATATGCTGGGAGGGAAGCGCGTAATTCTTCAAACATACAGCCATTTCAAAGATTCGAAGCGCACCAAAAACCTCTACCGGGTGTCGCCCACGCTTAACGAAGAAAACTATATCCTCGGCGATATCAACCTGGCCTATCCGCGCCGGATCATCGAAAGCATCATCGACTTTGTGGAGAATCTCGATCACGTAATTCCGGGTGTAGCCAATGCCGATAACCTGGTGTATGCACCGGAGATTAAATTCTATTCAAACGTACTCAACAATCACACTTTTGAAAACCTGAAGTTCATCGGCGATTGTTCCGGTTCTACCCGTTCAATTATTTATGCAACCGCCCATGGATACATGATGGGAGAGGAGCTGGTTAGCTGATATTTTTTTCAGGTATTAAACTGAGTTAATTTTGACTGTAAAAATTGTATCAAACACTATTTACACTGTAGAAATAATATAACCGCAAAGCCGGAGAGACGCAAAGTGCAAAACTTAGAATTATTCTGCGCCTCATCGGTTGAGTTTTTTTGGTTGAATTTGAGAATGAAAAGAAAGAAAAACCACAATGATACTGAGACATACACGGGGGAAATACGAATAACCCTCTCCACACAGGCCTGAAACTTTGGAAGCATGAAAACATAAATTACCAATTACCGATTAACAAATAACTTAATAACTTTATAAACCAATAACTCAATAACTCAATAACCCAGTA
>CAYNDN010000941.1:0-1186 GCA_964395075.1 uncultured Lentimicrobiaceae bacterium
TAGCCCCACAATTCTACCTCGATATCACCGAACTGAATCTTGCAGAGGAATTAAAGAGCAGCATCGTAAAGAGAGAATTCCGCAACCTGCTTGAGCGCGACGGACTCGTAGTTACCAACACCCCCGATTATACCGATTTCATCATCCGTGCCCAAGCAGACACCCGACAAGGCACCGAAGCCAAAGGGAAATTTACAACCACTTTGAGCGGCAGTTTTAAGCTCGAAAACAGGCAGGGGCAAATACAATGGTCAGACGATGCCGGAAATATCACCGGGCTGGGAAACAGTTTCATGGCTGCCGGTGATGATGCCTACAAGTCGCTGCAAAGCAAGATCAGGATCAACATTTACCCATCGATGTATAAAGCGGTTTTTGGGGAGGTAAGGTGATATTTAAAATTTTATGAAACCATTGTGATTTTGCCCTTTGATTGCATTAGAAACGATGCCGCAAAAACTCAAAAGCACCACAAAAACACATAGTAAAAAAAATAATACGGGTTTTATTACACAAGTAAATTTGATTTTTTATGGAATACTCCCCCATCATCCAGCTACAAAATATTTCGGTTTACCGCGATAAAATCCTGGTACTATCTGAAGTGAGTTTAAGTATTGGGCAGGGGGATTTTGTTTATCTGCTCGGTAAAACGGGAAGCGGCAAAAGCAGCCTGCTCAAAACCCTCTATGCCGAACTAATGCCCGAAGAAGGCACGGCCAACATTGCCGGATACAACCTGATGGATATAAAAACCAGGGAAATCCCTTTTTTACGCAGAAAACTCGGCATCATCTTCCAGGATTTTCAGTTGCTCACCGACCGGACAGTAAACGAAAACCTGGAGTTTATCATGAAATCTACCGATTGGAAAAATCCGGAAGCCATCGAAAAACGGAGCAAGGAAGTCCTTACCAAAGTGGGCATTCCCACCAAAGGATATAAAATGCCCCACGAACTGTCGGGTGGCGAGCAACAGCGTGTTTGCATTGCACGGGCATTGATCAACAACCCCGGCATTATCCTTGCCGATGAGCCCACCGGAAACTTAGACCCCGACACCTCCTGGGACATCATTCAATTGCTTTACAAAATCAGCAAGGCCGGAACCACGGTAATCCTCGCCACCCACAACCACGATCTTACCAACGAATTTCCCGGCAGGATCATCAAAATGGACCGCGGT
>CAYNDN010000941.1:1196-1670 GCA_964395075.1 uncultured Lentimicrobiaceae bacterium
GGTTAAGATTTAGAAACAGAAACAGGGTGTTTGGGACCGCGGTAAAATTGTGGAAGACACCACCGGTTAAGATTATGTTAATGTACCCAAACCTTAATTGGTGTAATCTGATTAGCCTCTAAAATTCAAGAAAATTTTGGGCGGAGAGTTTATCAGCAGGAAAATATTTTGCCCCGTCATTTATGGCGGGGTTAAATAATTATCAGACAATAACCCAACTTGGACAAGCCAAAACCAAAAAAGGAGACATATTTTAAACATGTATCATGTTTTGGCATATCCAAGTTGTCAAGCAAAATTTCTAAATTTTTCTGGATTTTGCCTCTTAATAAATAGAAATTTTTTGATACCCCGCCATAAATGATGGGGCTACTAAATTTCTTTGTTTAAGAAAGTAATCATTGATATTTGTGAATTAACCAGTCTCTCAAAAAGGGGGTTTTTCCTATTAGCGGAATACATTAAGTTTGGACT
>CAYNDN010000942.1:0-781 GCA_964395075.1 uncultured Lentimicrobiaceae bacterium
ATTCCGCCAGAGACCGCATGGCCTCGGCGGGATTTTCCTGATTGAAATTTTTCAAAAGCGGTGTATTCAAGAGTTCCGGAAATAATACCAGATCAGAATTATAGCCGGCTACGGCATCCACAAAAAACTCCGCCTGATGCAGGAACTCCTCCAGGTTATTAAACGGCCGCATCTGCCACTGAACCACCCCGATGCGCGGATAGGATTTTCTGCCCCCGAATAATTTCTGGCGTTTTTCATAATAAATATTAATCCACTCCATCAATACCCCGTAGGACTCGGAGTGGGTATCTTCAGGCATGTAGTTCTTTAATATTTTTTTAATATGAAAATCATTTGACAGTTGAAAAGACAGCACCGGATCGTGGATTTCATTGTCTTTGACTTTTTGGATATAGACAGCCGGGGTCATGTCCTCTGAATGTTGACCGTAACCGGGAATCCTGCCGCCGAATAGGATACTTTTTAAATTCAGTGTTTCGCATAACTCCTTACGGGCGTCATACAGACGTCTGCCCAGGCGCAGGCCACGATAATCAGGATCAACAAAGATGTCAACGCCATACAGAGCATTCCCGTCCGGATCATGGCCGGTCATTTTGCCTCCGTTCACAACGTCTTCATAGCTATGACGCTGATTCTCAAGTTCCTCTGCATTGACCAGAATGGTAAGGGCTGCGGCCACAACCCTGCTTTTATCCTCGATACAGATTTGGCCTTCCGGAAACTGATTGATCAACGTGTCGAATTCGTCTGATTTCCAGGCGCCTCCCATCCCTTT
>CAYNDN010000942.1:791-1242 GCA_964395075.1 uncultured Lentimicrobiaceae bacterium
ACCGCTTCAGTCCCCTGAGTATTAATTTATGTTCTGTCTGTTCTATGTCATTCATCATTGATCCGTTTCGTTTTCATAAGTGGCTTGTAATTACCTTTTGGCTTTCCTTATTAAATACAGCGGCTATTTTTTCATTCGAGCTCCTGCTGCTAATCTTGTTTATGAAGGAAAGCCATCTTTATCCAAAATTTTTTTTCCATTATAATCAATATTTATTTTTTTGAAACAGATTTAAAAAAAAACTATTTCATACACAAGCTTCCTCATGTCACGCCAAACACATTTTAGAAAGAGGTAACATGCATCAGGAAATATATTTTCGTCCGGTGGCGATAGCTGACAACCCACTGATGACGTAGATATGACTCGACAATAATGCAACGTAAATAAATGAATTTTAGAGAAATTTCAAAGGTCGTTATGGTACAACTACGTAATCGATGAAGTGGGG
>CAYNDN010000942.1:1252-1670 GCA_964395075.1 uncultured Lentimicrobiaceae bacterium
TTTTTTGAAACAGATTTAAAAAAAAATTGGTGCTCGTTCAGGCACTATATCAAAAGAAAAAATTTTATTTGAGACATTTTTGTTTTAAAAAGTGTCTCAAATACTCCTTTGCGTTTCCTTTTTAACTTACCAGTTATACAAAAATCTACATAATAACTTAATATATCATTAAATATCAAATCGATATCTGTAGAGGTGACAATCTGGCATAAATTTTGAAAATTAGCTTCAAGATTTATAATGGACATATTGTAATTTTGATAAAATGAAAAAATACGCTAAAGGTAACCCCCGGGATATTGGATATATAAGAATTATTTGCCTTATTGATGCCTTTTAAAGGTTATGCCGGTCTACTTAATATTCAAATTTAGAAACAGAAAGGGAAAAAATGAATGGAATAAATAATGGTTTGATT
>CAYNDN010000943.1:0-1669 GCA_964395075.1 uncultured Lentimicrobiaceae bacterium
CAGGTTGTAGGTGAAAGAATCGTAGTTATCTAAAACAAATATTTTCATGATTATTGATTGTTTGTGTTTGCCAATTCGATTGATTTGCGGAGTGCCCCAATTTTGTGGTTTACTTCCTGGAGTTCACTTTCTTCGTTAGAGGCGATCACCACACCGGCACCTGCCCGGTAAACCAGGTTTTGGCCAAAGCTTTTGATGGTGCGGATCATGATCGCATGATTGATGTCGCCACTGGCTGTGATCAGGCCAATGCCGCCACCATAAAATCCGCGTTGCGTTGCTTCCATTTCATCGATCAATTGCATGGCCCTTACTTTCGGTGCGCCGCTCAGCGTTCCGGCCGGAAATGTGGAAGCCAAAACATCCAGCCCATCAAAACCTTCCATCAAAAATCCAGAGACTTTCGAAACAATATGGATCACGTGAGAGTAAAACTGAATCTCTTTAAAATCATCCACTTTTACGTTTGTGGCGCACCTGCTTAAATCATTTCTGGCAAGATCAACCAACATGGTATGCTCTGCATTTTCTTTGGGGTCGTTCAATAACCTGCGCGCTGAATCGCGGTCCTGGTCATCGTTGCCGGTACGGGCAAAAGTTCCTGCTATCGGGTTAACCGTTGCTTTGTTGCCCTGCACTTTTATCTGGATTTCGGGCGAAGACCCCATGAGTTTGTAATCGCTGTAATCAAAATAAAACAGGTAAGGAGAAGGGTTTACGTGCCTCAGGTGGCGATACACGTTAAATTCATCACCCAGGAACGGGCGTTTAAATTCGCGCGAAAGCACAATCTGAAAAACATCTCCACGCTGGATGTGCTTTTTGGCTTTGGTTACAATGGACCGAAACTCCTCATCGCTCATGTCGGAGGTTTCCTTCCCATTTTCGTTGAACTGAAAATCAGAAATTATACTTGTGTTGATGTTCCCGATCATGTCATCCAAACCATCCTCCATATCTTCAAAACGATTTTCGATGATGGTGAGTGAGTCATCCAGGTGGTGAAACTGCAGCACATAGCGGAAAAGGCTGTAGCGCAGGTCGGGGATGTTCTCGGGATTTTTGTTCAGCTCCACATCCTCAATAAATTCAATGGTATCGTAATTCATGTATCCGAAAAACCCATTGAAATTGTAGGGTTTCTGCTTTTGCTCAAACTCAAATCCATGGAGGAATTTTCTGAGTTCGGGAATCACCTTGTCGGTGATATCAACCGAATCAACCTCACGATTGTGAATGATGGATTTCAGCTTTTTGTCCTCAAGTTTCACCTCTGCAATGGGATTGAGGCAAATAAACGAGTAGCAATTATCCAGGTGGTGATAATCGGTACTTTCGAGCAGCAGCGCATTGGGGTATTTATCGCGCAACTGCAGGTAAATACTTACCGGTGTGAGTTGATCGGCAAGCAGTACTTTGTGTGATAATTTTACTTTTCTCATGTTTATTAATTGAATTTTGTGTGTGATTTTTTTACAAAAAAAGCCTGTCGTGATCGGACAGGCTTATTCATTTATAGCAATACAAATCCTTCTCACGATTTATCGTAAAAGCATTTGCCACCACCATGTGTTTTTTACTGAATATTTCATATTTACTTTATCAACATAAAAAAAGCCCATCGTGAGATGAGCTTCTTAAATTTTTGTGCACGCTCTGTTATCTCACT
>CAYNDN010000944.1:0-1666 GCA_964395075.1 uncultured Lentimicrobiaceae bacterium
AGCCTTCCCCGGCGGGCATCGAACTTACCGGCAGCGGGGTGATTACGATTCAGGATGAAGATGATGTTCGAATTGAGATTGACTTTCCCTCCGGGAATTTTCTCTGGCCAACCCTTCGGGATACAATAGAAGGAAACCCTGACAACAGAAATCAGATAAATTTTTTGATTGTGGTAACAAACCGAGGTGAGCCTCTTGCTGATTTTCCAATAAACCTGAAGGTGGTACCAATCGATAGCAGTGGTGGCCATGATCACATAATCAACCGTCTTGAAGGCATGTTATCCAATGAAAACGGCGTGACCGATGAAAATGGATTTATTAGCGCTAGCTATACTGCACCCTTTGTGGGAGGAAGGGATAAAATTATTGCCTTTTCCCCGACAGATTCTGCCATTCAACAAAGTGCAGAAGTGAGGATACGAGTGCCGGAACTTCAGGAACTTGAACCTGGCTCCACTTACGAACTTGTGGGTGCCCCACAGAACTATATCGGCACCAATGATCCTTGTCGGACATCTCCGCCTGCATCCTTGCATTCGAGCAATCATTTCGGCAGTGTTGCTTTGCTGGAGGCTATCCAAAACATTGCAACAGTATTCGATTCGCTACACCCGGGAATAAAGCTGAGGATTAATGATATGAGCCTGGAAAACGGCGGGCTGTTTGATGTCAACAATAACTGGAATACTCCTCATAAATCCCATCGCGTTGGAACTAATGCGGATATTGGCTTTAGGGCGATAAATTCTGATAGTGAATGTACAGATATAAATCTAAGAAGATTGCGTCGCGTAATACAATCTGAGATCAGAAGAGAACCGTTACGTGAAACAAATCATTTTCACATAACCTTTAATTGAAATTGAAAATTTGACAAATGAAAAAAATATCATTCATACTTTTTTTAATACTTCTCAGTTCAGCCAATGCTAAGTCACAAGATTCTTTGTTTGTTTTTCCGTCAAGAAGTGGTGTAGATGTAACAGTCAATTCAATTGTTAATAAGGAAATAGATGTATATAAATTTAAATATGTAATTAGTGTAAATGAAAAAAGTACGCAACAATTAGAGGAAATTTTTATTGAAATACACTCTGGCATCAGCGAAATAATAAGTCCTGAAAACTGGTTAGGATTAATATCGAGAGGTGAGAATTCAACTATATTGTGGGGTTCTGATGATAAAATGTTTGATATTGTAATTGGTCAATCATTAAATGGGTTTTCAACTAAGTCTCAAGGACTACCTGCAATTGTTAAATATTATGCAAGAGGAAACGCTGAAATTCCTGAATTTCCGTTTGGAGAAGCCCCTCCACAGGAATTAGTTATTGGAAATGATATATTCGAAAACAGTGTCCAGGGCAAAACTATCGGCCCCAAATCCCCGCCTGATCCGTTCGACCACCTGGAGTTCCTGGATTCTTTGCGAGGCTATATTCCGCAAGCTGAAGAGCTGGAGTGGATTGACGGGGAGGGCTTTATTACGGAGCTGAGCGGGCTGTTAGATGATGCCCGCAGCCGCCTGGCGGCAGGCGATTCGGCCGGGGCCGCCGCCCCGCTGGCCTTATTTACCTCGCTGCTTGAACAGACAGAGCAGGGCGAGGGCCCGCCCGTGGCTTTGCTCACAAGCGAAGGCTACGGCCTGCTGTTTTTTAACGCG
>CAYNDN010000945.1:0-1660 GCA_964395075.1 uncultured Lentimicrobiaceae bacterium
CGGGACCAAACTCCGCATTGTGGGTCCCATTAGCAATTTCACCTCTGCCGTAACAGGTTTGAATACCAACACAACCTATTATGTTAAGGCCTATGCCACTAATAGTGAAGGTACAGGTTTCGGCGATGAAATTGCCTTTATTACTTTCGGAAATGAAATCGGAGTTTTTACGGATCCACGGGATAATCAGGAGTACAAATGGGTTAAAATCGCCAATCAGACATGGATGGCGGAAAATCTTGCCTATTTACCGCGGGTTTTCCCTCCGGAGACCGGATCTCCCTATTATAAATACTATTATGTATATGACTATACAGGGTCCAATGTAAACGAAGCAAAATCCAGTTCAGAATTCGGTGATTATGGAGCCTTGTATAACTGGGAAGCTGCCATTGTAGCTTGTCCTATAGGCTGGCATCTGCCAACCGATGAAGAATGGATTGAGCTGGAGCGTAACCTTGGGATGACGACCATTCAGGCGGAAAATGCAGGCTGGAGAGGTTCGGATCAGGGCAGACTTATGCGTTCTACCCAGGGTTGGTTTGCCAATGGTAACGGAAACAATCAAAGTGATTTTACTGCACTTCCGGCCGGACTAAGGCAGGGAGATAATACTTTCGCTTTTAAAGAGCGATATGCATATTTCTGGAGCTCTTCAGAGTATAGCACCAAATTTGCCTGGATGAGATCTTTGTATTATCAGAATTCAGGAGTCTACAAAAACAGTATGGAAAAAGATCGCGGACTTTCAGTCAGATGTGTGAAGGATTAAAATCCTTCAGCCATGTAAATTTCCCATCGATTCACCCGACAGAAGATCACCTTAACACACGTTTAAATCTACGTTTATTTATTCTTTAGTTTAGTAAATCTCATAAAAAGATTCCATAATCATTTTATCGCGAATCTTGATATTAGTATAATGAATTAAGCCTTTCATCAGCCAAATTCTTTCTTTAGTCAATATTTATTCATTTTTAGTCAAAATTAAACCCTTCTATGGGGATTTTCGCTGCTTTTTCCTGACTTATGTAAACATCAATTAATCAGAGACATACACCATAACTCTATCTTAATTCCATTCCCGATAAACTTAATCCAGAATTGATATCTCCTAAAGCTGCACTTCAAACTAAGCAATGATATTTGTATGTCCAATTTATGGGACCTTTCGATTATTTATTTATTAATTAAACCCTTTACATTTATGAAAAAGTTGATTAGAATTATTGCAGTAGCCCTTATCGCTACTGTCGCTGTTTCAAACAGCTTTGGACAAGACCTGTCCAAGTATGCTGATGCACAGGGTAACCAGAAATTTGATGTGGTTACGCTGATTCCTGACACTACTTACATTCTTGACATTCGTTATTATGTAGGTCCTGGTCAGGTTCTGAACATTATGCCCGGAACGGTTATTAAAGCCGAAGCGGGTCCTACGGATGATGCGAACGCATTGGTAATTACCAGAGGTGGAAAGATTTACGCTCTGGGTACAAAAACCGATCCTATTATCATGACTTCCGTGGATGATGCCTTGGATGGAACTTATCCTGTGATCAACAGGGAGACCTGGGGTGGTTTACTGGTTCTTGGTTACGGTTATACCAACCTTTTAGGTCCTGTTGGTGGAGTTGAAAGAAATGAGTTTGGTGTTGCT
>CAYNDN010000946.1:0-351 GCA_964395075.1 uncultured Lentimicrobiaceae bacterium
ATGGCAAAAGATGGTGATCTGCCCCGGCCTGCTTTGCTCAGCTCGGTTTCGGCGGCCACCGCATCTCCCTCCAGAAACCAAAGTGGTACGTATAAACCCAAAACTGCACCCGTGGTCTGTTCGCCAAACAGGTAGGTTAAAACGTTGGTCAGCCCCTGATTAAGTTTGCTGATCTGGATAATGTGCCTGTATTCGTGCAGTGCCAGTTGCTGAAACCACTCCTGCCCATAAGTGTCCTGCGGCGGAATAGTGTAAAAATCCATTCTTCGCGGTGCCCAGATTGCTTGTGCATTGGAAATAGCGGTTTGGTTATGCAGGATTACGGGCACTCTTTTGGGGCCACTGCTCAGG
>CAYNDN010000946.1:361-1657 GCA_964395075.1 uncultured Lentimicrobiaceae bacterium
GATGGTATCAAGGGTAGCGGCATATTCGAGTACATTGGCCACATAGTTGGCGGTGTTGTTATAATTTGCAGGGAAAATTATATTGAAATTCGGTGTTTTTATTTGTTCCCATCTTACCGAGGCCGGATCCTGGCCAGAACTGTAATATTGCGCCCTTGCACCTTGAAAACACAGGAGCAGTGCGAAGAAAAAAAAGAGATTTATTGATCTTGGAATCATTTCTCCTTTTCTTTCCTTTCCATTTCCTGCTTAAAGTAATTCCAGAGCGGATCCTCCGGAACGGGAGCTGTGATCTGGATCAGTTCTTTTTGAACCGGGTGTATAAATTCGATGAACCTGGCATGCAGATGTATGGATGCATCCGGGTTTGACCTGGGGAAACCATATTTCAAATCTCCTTTGATGCGGCAGCGGATACTTGAAAGTTGCGCCCTGATTTGATGATGCCGGCCGGTGTGAAGCAATACTTCGAGTAAAAAATAGCGATCGCTTTTGGCCAGCAATTTATAATCCAGTTCAGCATAAACAGCATCTTTGGTGCCTTCATCTACCACATAAGATTTATTTTTCGACTGATTTCTGCGGAGATAGCTTATTAATTTACCCTCAGGTTTTGGAGGAGCCTTATCCACTACTACCCAATACACTTTTTTTATTTCGCGGGCTTTAAAAATGCTGTTGAGTCGCTTAAGCGATTTACTGGTTTTGGCAAACATTACAGCACCACTCACAGGCCGGTCAAGCCGGTGCACAACGCCAAGGAACACATTGCCGGGTTTATTGTATGTTTCTTTCAGGTATTGCTTTACGGTATCACGCAGGGTGGGGTCTTCCGTTTTATCGGCCTGCACAATATCACCTGTAATTTTATTTACGATAATGATATGGTTATCTTCGTATAGAACTTCGTTAACCATCGGTATTTTTATTTATTAGTATTATGATAATAGGCTATGGGTGCTAATATTGTTCTCGCTCATTGGGGAAATCAATCGTTTTCACATCGTGAATATAACTGCTGACCGATCCTTTAACCTCCTCGTACAAGTTGTGATACCTCCTGAGGAAACGCGGGGAGAACTTTTGTGTGATACCCAGGATATCGTGCAAAACAAGTACCTGTCCATCCACGCCATGGCCTGCACCAATACCGATAGTTGGAATCTTGATCTCATTGGTTACACGCTCTGCGAGGTTGGCAGGGATTTTTTCCAGTACAATGCCAAAACACCCGGCTTCTTCCAGGATGTGGGCATCCTCAATCAGGGTTTGGGCTTCACTATCATCAGTGGCACG
>CAYNDN010000947.1:0-1646 GCA_964395075.1 uncultured Lentimicrobiaceae bacterium
AATTTACCATCGCTAATTTCTATAAACGTTGGTATTGACCCGCGTAGATCCAGTTGTGTGTGCATTTTTACAGCCCCTTTGTTTTTCCTGAACCTTGCCCACGGAAACAGTGACAAACATAAGTCAATTGTGCTACTGTCCAATGCATAGGCTATCTCGTCAATATCAACAGAAAACGAATTGTCATTTTTGTACAATCCCCTTGCTTCCTGGATTAATAGTTGGGCAAACTCGGCATAAATCCGCCAGTCCCTTTTTTCGTTTGCATCGGCAAGGGTCGATTTTTTTACCTCGCTTTTTAACCCTGAACGATACAATTTTGCTGACACAGCCCCCAAACAGGCTTCGATGTCACGAAGGCTTTCCCGGCCAGTTAATTGGGCAAATGTCATTACTATAAATTGTTCCCAACAGGTGAATGACCTAACACGGTAATTCCCTTGATATTTATTTACACACTTGTCAAACTGATACTGTGAGACAAAGTCAAATACTTGTGATAATACTGTCCTACCTGAATTCATCAGGCAAAGCTGCTACAAAATCACAATTTTCAATTTCAAATCGAAAAATATTTCATGAACGTCTATCCCTTTATCTACAGTTATTGTAAAGTTTTTCACACTACCTTAACCGGACAGTAGTGATTTGAAATAATAAATAAGCAGGGTTAAACCTTTTACAAAATGAATTTCAGTAATTAAAACCTCCCGAAATCATCCCACTCATCAAAAAGGAAGCGGTTGGCGAGATTGATGGTGAGTACCACTGTGATCATCGAAGCTACGAAAATGGCCAGCATCAATAATATTTGGTACTTGATGGCTACATCAGGAGGTGAACCACCAATGATCTGGCCGGTGAGGGTGCCGGGCAGGGCTATCAATCCAAGTACAGCCATTGTTGCAATTTGAGGGTTAAAAGATCTTTTGATAGCTGTTTTCATAAATGGCAGTAAAGCTTCTTTCCGGGTGGCACCATTGGCGATGCAATATCTGTAATCAGCTTTCTGTTCCTCCAGGGTTTTATAGAAAGTATTCAATGCAATGATGTTCTGCTTCATCGAGTTGCCCAAAATCATTCCGGTGATGGTGATGAAATAGCGGGCATCAAAAATATTTCCCAATTGCAGGGTGATCCCCAGAAAAACGGCATCAACAATTACAATTGAAGCCAGGGTGGAGATGGTAACCGGAATGGTGAATTTTTTCCAGCTCAGCTCACTTCTTTTAATGGTGGTTCCCGTTGAAACGCCGATCATGATCATCAGCCAAAGCAGGTTGAGCCAAACGCTGTTTAAATCGAAAAGTACGGTGAGGTACAATCCCATCAAAAACAGTTGTGCCGTCATCCTGGCTGCCGCTATCAGGGTGTCTTTCACCAGGCCGGTGCGGTAATACCATAAGGATGCAACGGGAATAACAAGCAGCAAGTAGCCAATAAAAAGATTGCTCCAGCTTATGTTGATAGTTTCCATATCGGAGATAATTAAATATCGATAACTTTTGTGCATCGCTCCACCCATTCGGGATCGTGGGATGCTGAAATAATGGTTAGATTTTCCTGCTCAAAGAGAAACTGCATCACCTTTTGTTTTATCTGACTGTCGAGTGCTGATGTAGGTTCGTCGAGCAGCAGGATTTTAC
>CAYNDN010000948.1:0-1642 GCA_964395075.1 uncultured Lentimicrobiaceae bacterium
AAACAGCTGCTGTTGGACGGGCAGTGGGAGTCCCGATATGCAGTATCAGCTGCCGAACTGATGGCTACCATCCATACGCACTCCCGGAATGACCGGGAGGCGAAAAAGGTTTTTAATACAACATCGGCATTCCAAAGCCTGAGAATCGAACCTTACTTACTCACAACGGGGGAACGGCATCCTGAATTGAAAGCGGAATTTTTTAAAGAAGCCCGGCGTCTGAAAATTACCTGTGAGGCGCTGGTACACGGTGATTTCAGCCCAAAAAATATAATGGTTTGTCCCGATAGACTTGTTCTTCTGGACCATGAGGTTGCATGGTATGGAGATCCGGCATTTGATGTTGCTTTCTTTCTGAATCATTTGTATTTAAAGATGTTATTTCATCATGAAAGAATTGGGCATCTGCCAGATTTATCAAGCGTATTCTGGAGTGTTTATTTTGAAAAAAGAGGGAAGAAAACAATGTCCGAGTTAGAAGAACGTATCGGCAGGTTATTATTGATGCTTATGCTGGCACGAGTCGATGGGAAATCTCCCGTTGAATACTTGAACGAGAAGATGAAAGAGGCGGTTCGATCCTTTGTCCATAAAATGCTTCCCGGCAGGGTGTTTCACCAGGCCCAACTCAATCAACAATGGAAATCAAAACTAAATTCTCTCACCGTTGAAAATTAATGCTGTGGATGCCTGGCAAGTATTTGATTCGCGGGGCATGCCTACTATTGAAGTTGAAGTGGAATTGAATAATGGCATAAAAGCAGCCGCTATCGTACCCTCGGGGGCGTCAACAGGAAAATATGAAGCGCTGGAGTTAAGAGACAATATACCGGAACGTTTTAGGGGAATGTCCGTTAATCGGGCGATCGACAATATAAGGAAGAAAATAAGCCCGATTCTCAGAGGTATTGATGTGCAACTGCAAAAACAGATTGATCAGCTAATGATTGAATTGGATGGGACTCCAAACAAGATTAAACTTGGAGCCAATGCAATGGTGGGAGTCTCCATGGCGGTGGCACGCGCCTCTGCAAAAGCACAACAACTTCCACTGTTTCAGAGTCTGACCGGAGGCAAAGGTAATCTGATCCCGCTCCCCGAAATTCAACTGATTGGCGGTGGAGCCCATTCTGCCGGCAGGAATGACGTCCAGGATTTTATGATTATCTGTGCGGTAGCAACGGATTTTGAACAGTGTCTGGAAATGACATTCAATATTTACAATGAGTGTGGTAAGATTCTGAGCATGGAAAACAGGCTGGCCGGCGTTGCAGACGAAGGGGGTTACTGGCCAGTTTTTGAAAATCACAAAGATGTATTCAGAGTGATTTTGAAAGCGATTGAGTCGGCCGGGTATCAGCCGGGAAAAGACGTTTATCTCTCACTTGATATTGCTGCTTCAGAACTATTTTCCGATGGGAAGTACCACATGGATTTGGAGAAAAAATCATACTCTCCAGATGAATTTTACCAACTGATTTCTGACTGGTGTGAAACCTATCCTATTATTTCTATCGAGGATCCTTTTGCTGAAACAGATCATGAAAACTGGAGTCAATTAACCCGGGAATTTGGTCAGAAGCTTCAAATTATCGGAGATGATTTATTTGTTACCGACCGGAAACGGGTTCAGGAGGGCTAT
>CAYNDN010000949.1:0-1122 GCA_964395075.1 uncultured Lentimicrobiaceae bacterium
GAGGCTGTAATTTCTGAATTGTTTACCGTGGCAGGTTATACCTACGGCCCGCTGCTCGGGCTCTTTGCTTTTGGGTTATTTACCAAACGAAAAGTTGCAGATAATTGGGTGCCGTTAATTGCCATTGTTTCACCCATTTTGTGCTATGTGCTGAGTAGGTATTCAACAGTATTGATGAACGGTTACAAATTTGGTTTTGAGCTCCTCATTTTAAATGGTGCACTTACATTTGGTGGTTTGTGGCTGGCCTCACAAAAATCTAAGTAACCTTATTATCTTCGGAACTACTACAAATTTTGTTTTATCAGATTAAAAATATTTCTGGGTTTTTATTGTCGCTTGAATATATCACAAAACATTATTTATTAGTGCCTTGAATTTAGCAGGCTGTAAAGGTTCAGTGAATTTTTGGTTAGTTTTTCAAACAGACTGCCAATATCCTTGCAATCCTCTTCAATTCTTCTCTGTAAATATTGTAGGAATTTTTTTGTACAAATTTTTATTATGAGAATATTCTCATTATATTTGCATTTTGATTTATTAATAATTTGATACAAATGCCAAGGCGAAAACATCCGCGCAAAATTGTGGAACCTCCCCGTTTTAAAGGTTTTGAACCTTATGGATTTCATGGTGAAGTGTCAGGAGATGAGGTGGATTTGCTCTATGAAGAATATGAAGCCATAAAACTGGCTGATTATGATGGCATGTCGCACCATGAAGCTTGTGTATTAATGGGAATTTCCCGGCCAACATTTGCACGTATTTACGAAAGTGCCAGGCAAAAAATAGCAAGGGCGCTAGTTGAAGTGAAATGCATCAAATCAGTTTATGGCAATGTGAGCCTTGAGAAAAACTGGTTTAAATGCTATGGATGTCAAAACCTTTTTACCATGCCCGGCCGGAACATTAAACCCGAATGCCCGATTTGTAAATCAACTGAAATCGAAACAATACATACCAACAATCAAAATACATGAAGACGATCATAACATCTGTGGAAGACAACCTGAATGCGCAAATGGACCTGCGCTTTGGCCGCTCCGCCTGGTTTTGTTTATACAACCATGACGATGCTCAGGCGACCTTTATCAGTAATAAATTTAAAGAGGCCCGTGGAGG
>CAYNDN010000949.1:1132-1641 GCA_964395075.1 uncultured Lentimicrobiaceae bacterium
CACAATGGGTGTTGACCGGATCATATCCGGCGACTTTGGCCCCAAAGCAAAAGAGATGCTGGATAAATATAATATTCAGCTGATTAAAATGGACAACGATCACAAAACAATAAGCGAAATTATAGCACTAATTCAATAAATACGAAAGGAGGTATATTATGCCAGGATTTGACAGAAAAGGCCCTGAAGGCAATGGGCCGATGACAGGCAGAGGCCTCGGAAGATGCAAAGACCCCGAAACCAAAAACGATGATTTTAATGATGATAATGAAATGAGAGGTAGAGGTTGGGGACGCAGGTTCGGATTCCGTGGTGGTTTTGGTCGCGGAAGAGGCCGGGGAACGGGTCGTGGAAGGTAGCAATAACTGAACCGACCTGAAATCAGCACTTCACCGCCGGGTTTTGAAAATTTTAAGGAATGATAAAATTCTGAAAGGACGAAGAATGAAATGAATAACCTGGCCCGGTGGGTGAAGTGTTACCCCAACTTGGACAAGCCAAAACCAAAC
>CAYNDN010000950.1:0-1641 GCA_964395075.1 uncultured Lentimicrobiaceae bacterium
GGGGGTTGCAAACAATGTCTGGACAAATGAGCTTTATAGCGTTGACCCCGATAACCCCGATTCACCGGCTGTTTTAACAGGAGCGTCAGTGGTTTCTGCCAGTGGCGATTTTGCCCCGGACGATCCGGATCATCTTTGGATTATTGATATGAACGATAGCCACTTGAAGCGTTTAAACATAAATACTGGTTTGGCAGATCAGGAGGTTATGATCAATCATGCTTTCACAGATGGGTCGTGGACAGTTTTATCTATCAACAAAATTACTGGTGAATTTTATGGCGTTGCTACCGACGGCAGTGCTTCTGAAGTTTACCTCATCGATCCCGTATCAGGAGCTACCACTCCAACAAAATTTTTGGAAATTCCGGCCATTGTGAGTGGTACTTTTGATGGCGGGAACCAGCTGTTCCTGTTCGACATTCTGAATGATGAAATATGGGTGTTGGATATTCAAACCAATGCTGTTGCTCTGCTCGGAAGCGCAGGCATTGATGGAAATTACGCCCAGGGCATGGGTTTCGATCCCTTAAATGGTGAGATTTATCTTGCCGCATACAGCAATACAGATGGCGCCCAACTACGTCAGCTTGATCAGTTAACCGGAAACACCTCGTTGGTAGGCGAATTGCCGGGCGAAACCACTGGTTTTGGGTTTACCATGCTTCAGCAGCAAGACCTCTTCTTACAGGCTGGTTTGGACCATTACACCATTCCTTTTGGAACCTTGTTGCTCGGTGAAGATTTGCCTGAAATTCCTGCTGAATTTTTTGGGCCGGGTTCTGAGCCGTTTTTCGGACAGCTGAACCTGGAAGGAGCCAATTCTCAGGGTGGTATGCAGGCACAGCAGGATGCAATCCTAAATCGTTTGGAAGATGCCCCCACTCCCGAACCATTGCCCGCTACAGCAACCGTTCCCATCGAAATGATATCTCTAAACTTGCGAAGTGTTGAACCCATCACTGTACAGGTTGGCACCGATGTAACATCCTGGCATGTAGATGTTCAGCTATTTGAAGGAATACCGTCGCAGGGAATGATGAACATCAATCGGATGGACCTGAATGGTGGCGAATTTAGTATGGATATTTTTGTTCAGCCTGTTTTGGTTTTTACCAATGTGGATGATCCCACCGATGTCAGGATATTTTATCCCATCGAATTTGGCTTTGAAGGGTTACCGCTCATGCAGCCCGATCCTTTTGGATGGATGGCTCCTCCAATCCCCAACGAATTTGATCCCTTTGGTGAAGAAGGCCTGCAATTGGTCACACCTTCAGGCAATCAAATTCTGCTTGTTCCATTCCTGCTGCGTGAAGATAATCTGTTGCTGTCTATGGATCAAGAAGGACAGCCTGAATCATGGGAAGGAACCGGATTTAACAACAGCGAATGGTATTACTATCCCTTCACCGATTGGTGGAATGTATGGTTTTATGATCATCCCCTGGATGTAACCCGCCACAAACTGGTGAGCGGCAACCTGCAGGTTTTGCCCCGCGATCCTTCCATGCCCAGCTATGTGGAGATCATTGTGAACTGGTCAACGCCTGAATGGCCTCAATGGAACGGATCTCCGGAAGTTCCCCTTCCACCGCTGCCCGATTTAATGATCGATCCGGAGTATGAAAACCAGGTTAT
>CAYNDN010000951.1:0-1640 GCA_964395075.1 uncultured Lentimicrobiaceae bacterium
GTAAAAAATCCTGTGAAAGAAGTGGGAAACCCTGAGGTAACGGAAGAAGACCTTGAAAAGTCTAAGAAAATTGTTGAGCAATTTAATTATTTTTTTCCCAGAATTGGTTTATCCAATTTGACAATTGGAAATCACTGGGCACCGAGTACTACAACTACGAACCTCAAACAGACCAACGAATTCCTTCGGGAAAGATTTGCTAGTGATGGATTGGAAAAATTTTACGAGGCTAATAAAGCCGACATTGAACGATTCCTTTTGATTAGTCAGGCTAATAAGGTTAAATCATATAGTATAAATGACCCGGGAAGAAAAATAGCCGATACATGGAGTAAAGACGGTAGTTATAACAACGGGTGGAAGGTCTACGAAAAATACCAGACTATGGGCGGGAAAAATTATACGTTGGCAGATGCGGAAACCTTCTGGAAATACGATGAAGGCTCAGGTCAAAATCCTCAACAAGGATTGAAAGTAACGGCAGATTATTGCATTGAGTTGGCCTACCAGGAACAAGAAAAGGATAAATCAGCAGTAATTAAGTTACTACAAACCTTATTGACTACCCTTGAGCTTAGTAAAGGTTTATTTCCCGAAGGTAATGCCCTGTTGACTGAGATTAGTGCAATGAAGAAAGATACTGAAGCTGCATTGACCGCTATCGGTGGAGAATACCTTGCAAACCTGTACATCAGTGATTTTCATAAAAATAATACCGGCAAAGTTTTCTTCTCTAAAACGCCTATCGACCCCAAAACCGCCAATGCTTCTACTTTTACCAATGAATTTACAATAAACGACAACATTTACGCCATTGCTTACTACGATCGAACTTTAGAAGAAATGAAAATTGCTTTTGAAAGTGGTTTTACCGAGTGGTATCGATTTATAGCAGATGATAAAGATACCAATATTAAGTTACTGGCAAATGCGAATCCGTTCAAAATGACCAAGCAAGGTTATCTCTTGATGGACATAAAGCCTGCTGCCTCGGATGAAATCCGTAATGGGGAGGTTCCCCTGACCTTCGCCGAGGCTATTGCGAATAAGTCTCCTCGCAACCACGAAATTGAAATTAAATTTATGCAAAATGATGTTCCTACAGTATCAGGTACACTCACGATTAACCTGGCGGGTATGGATAAAGATAAACTACTGGCGGATGCCAAAGCCCATCAAGCCCGGGCCGAAGAAGCTAAAAAATCTGCCGAAGTATTGTCCCGCGGTTTACCCAAGGATTTCCAAAACTCTAAATTATACAACCATAAATTCCCGCATGTTAGTATGGCCCAGGTACGTCAATTAGCCCAGGTTCGTTACAGCAGTAAAATGGCCAAAATTGATGCGATTGTTGTACAGGATGGTCACTACGGACGGACTCAATGGGAAGTGAAGGTAAATGCCCTGGGGACACCCATCAACCGCAAGGGCCCGGGATACTTTATCGCTTTTACTGGAAAAGATGGGAAATGCTACCACGACTTCTTCCAGATTTATCAAGATTATACGGGTGGGGGCTACGGTGCAACCAAAACTGCTGGTTATGGTAATGCCGGCAAAGCAACCGCGGTGGAATACAATTGTGAAAATAAAAATTTCGCAAAATAACCCAATCTTAATTCCAAATCCTGAGGGGGTAC
>CAYNDN010000952.1:0-1622 GCA_964395075.1 uncultured Lentimicrobiaceae bacterium
CGGATTTTACTTGACCTGATTTCGGAAAATGAAGCCAGGATTGATTTAAATATTCCGGATACATTGGTTGAGAAGGAAAAACTGCTAAAAACACAAATTGCAGAGTACAGGAAACAGATAGTTAGGGATGCCGGGCAGGTTTTCCGGGATTCGATAAGCAGGCTGATATTTATAAATAAACGCCGGCTTGAGGATTTGAGACTTTACATTGAAAACCATTTTCCGGAATACAGTCATTTGAAATCAGCCCACCATCAGGTGAAATTTGCCGATGTTCAGCAATATCTCGATACCGGTTCTGTTTACCTTCAATACCATCTTACAGATGCTGTCCTGTACACTTTTATCATTTCACACAACCGCAACAGTATTATCCAGGTAGATCTGCAACCTGATTTCCGCGAAAGTCTCGAATGGTTAAAATCTGAGTTTACATCCGGATTGATAGCCCACAGTGGTAAAACCAATCCTGACTTTTGTCATGCTGCCCACCGCATTTATCAGCACCTCATTTATCCGGTGCTTCAATTTTATGAAACAGATAAACTGATCATCATTCCCGATGGTGAATTGAATTCTATTCCTTTTGGTATGCTTGTTTCTGAAATGCCGGAAGATGAGTTAATGAGCAATTACCGGGATTTGAAATATCTGATTAAAGACCACCCGGTGAGTTACAATTATTCAGCGGCAATGTTTATCAATTCCCAAAAAAGCCGGCATTACGATAATTCGTGTGAAATGCTTGCTTTTGCGCTGAGTTTTGAAAAAGAAGAATATGCCTATAACGCTGAAAACGTAAAAATACTGGCAGAAAGGGGAGAGAATCTGGCTACATTGCCCGGTGTAAAAACCGAGGTTGAAAGAATTTTGGATATAATTCCCGGAAGGGCATTTTTTGATGATGATGCTACCGAATCGCAGTTTAAGCAATTGGCCGTACAGCCCAAAATCCTCCATGTGGCTACACATGGAATTATCGACAACCAAAGACCTATGTTTTCGCGATTGGTTTTTGCGGAGAATAAACATGCCGGGGAGGATGGCAACCTTTATGCCTGGGAACTTTTCAACATGGGCATGCATGCCCAACTGGCTGTGCTGAGTGCCTGCAATACAGGATATGGAAAACTCCATCTCGGAGAGGGCATGATGACACTGGCCCGAGGGTTTATATATTCGGGAGTGCCTTCGCTGGTGATCAGCCTCTGGAATGTTAACGATGCTTCAACCGTGGAAATCATGGCCGGATTTTATAAATACCTTGCTGAAGGAAAAGACAAGGATGTGGCACTGCAACTGGCGAAAATCGATTATTTGAAATCATGTGATGATGTGATGACAGGTCCCTGGTTTTGGGGCGGCTTTGTAAACCTTGGAAACACCTCTACCCTCGAAATCACTGAGAAGGGTTTTGCCGGCTGGTGGCTTTACATTGCAGGATTGTTGTTGGTGGTGTGGGTAATTTTTATCTCTGTCAGTCGCCGGCTAAAGTGATTTTAGTAATTAAATTAAATGGAACTACTGCAAATTTTGTGGAAGAACATGCAGAAAAACACATATAAAGCCAGCAGTCCGCAGACGGTAGTTCGCAGTGGTTATGTATTTTAGAAGACCACTTT
>CAYNDN010000953.1:0-1621 GCA_964395075.1 uncultured Lentimicrobiaceae bacterium
TTCTTCGTTGTAGCTCAAAATCCAAATCCTCGAATACCATAGTATGCTGTGGCTTGAATTTTTCACACGCCCCGAATTCGAACTTTATAGAGCAAACACACGACATTATGGACAAGCACTAATTACCCGGGCACACAGGTTAATCACACTTCCTAAGCTTATCCTCAATATTGGGCTTCCCCAGGTCGTAAGCCATCTGCCAGTCGTCGCATGCCCGATAAACTTCTCCCAGATAGAAATTGGACTGCCCGCGATTATAGTAGGCATCTGTGTAATCACTTTTCAATTCAATGGCTTTATCAAAATAAGCGATCGCTTTTTCCCATTTTTCCTCGTTCATCCAACTCACACCAAGCCCATACCATACCACAGGATTTTCAGGATCCAGTTCGGCAGCTTCCTGGTATAGATTTCTTGCAGATTCTACCCTCGAGTTGTGCAACATTCTTTCTGCTTCACGAATCAGTTCAAAGGCTTTCTTTTCTTTATCAACACAACCGGAAAATAGCAGACCGGAAAAAATTGCCAATAAGATAAAGGTTGATATTTTGCGTTTTGAATATTTCATTTGTTCAAAATTTAGTTACTGAATATTTTGATCTTACTACCAGTATCATAATGATTTATAAATTTCGCAAAAGTAACTTTCGGAATTCATCCTTATAAAAAGTACATTTTGATACAAATAGTGTAAGTTCATTTAATCCTGTTTCTTTTTTAATTCTTCAATCCCTTGTAATGCTCTCTTGCATAATTCAGGTGCTGTTTATAGGTTTTAGAAAAATGGTGATATCCCGAACCGTCGGCTTTGGCTACAAAATACATGTATTGGTGTTTTTTGGGGTTGAGCACAGCATTAATGCTACTCAACGACGGCAAACAAATAGGCCCCGGTGGTAAACCTTTGTGCAGATAAGTATTGTAGGGCGAATCCATTTTGGTGTGCTTCTTATAAACCCGGTGTAATACAGAATCGTGCTCCAGAAAAAAGGCATAAACAGTAGTTGGATCGGCCTGTAGTTTCCAGCCTTTGCCCAGGCGATTCAGATAAACACCGGCAATGGTATCCATTTCATCATTTCTAATGGTTTCTTTATCTACAATTGAAGCCAGGGTTGCAGCCTCAACGGGTGAGAGGTTTTGTTTTTTGGCAAGGGCAATACGTTCATCATTCCAGTAACTTTTATATTCAGAAAACATACGCTTGGCAAACTGCGATGCAGATGTATTCCAATAAAATTCATAGGTATTCGGAATAAACATGGCCGGTGCTTTCTGTTTATCAAAACCGTAAGTTTCTTCAAATGTCTTACTTTTTATGTATTCAACAATGGAGGCACTATCCGCTTCGATTTGTTCACCCACAACACCTGCCATTTCATCAATCGTCCGGTGGTTGTTAAAAATAACATTGAGCGGTTTTTGAGACCCTGAGCGCAACATATTGATCAGTTCATCATTACCCATACCGGCAACAATTTCGTACCTGCCGGGATAAACATGGTTGGGTAGATTTTTACGTTCGGCCAGCCATTTAAAAGTTTCATAATTTTTCAGCAACCCTGATTTAGTAAGGCTGTTGATAAGATCAGGGTAATCTGAGCCAGTCTTCACAAAAAAA
>CAYNDN010000954.1:0-557 GCA_964395075.1 uncultured Lentimicrobiaceae bacterium
TCCCTGTTTATCATCAGATCGGTTTCGTCAGCACCCAATCCCATAGCTATTATGCTGTTGATTTTGGCTTCTGCAAGGGGTAAAATTTCCGGTGAAGAAATGATTACCCAGAACCATGGGACCATCATCCACGCAACCTGGCCAACAACCTGAGAGAACCCCATCAGTCGGGTACGTTCATCATAATCAGTGGTCATTTCGTAACCGAGGCCTATCAGCGGCGTAGAAAATATGGTGTTACCAATTAAATATACCAGCGACAAAATGAGGAAATACCAGAAGTTGTACATCTGAGAATTATCGGCATCCATTTGCCAGAGCACGGCAAATAAAATCCCGCTCAACACAGCACCGGCAAAAATATACGGCCTTCTTCTGCCAAACCTGGATTTGGTGTTATCGGAAATGTAACCCATGATGGGATCGGTAATGGCATCGAAAATACGTGGCAATCCGCCAAGCAAACCAGCCAGAAATGGGTCCATTCCAAAAGCTGTTACCAAAAAAAACATAAAGATGCCCAATGCTCCGGGTAGCAGATTATTCACCAGGTTACC
>CAYNDN010000954.1:567-1620 GCA_964395075.1 uncultured Lentimicrobiaceae bacterium
GGTTACCCGCGCCAAACGCCATTTTTTGCCCAATCGGGACCCTGTCTTCCGGTGCTGTTTTGTTCTGTGCCATTTAATAGTTTGTGTAAATGTGTGCGATATTGTGTTGATTTAGTATTCGAAATTCCCGGCATATTTTAATCCACGGGATTAATGGTTTTATTCATTAAAAATCTGAATGACTTCTTTGGGTGTGCGATCCACTTTGTAAAGTCCCCAGTGTTTTTCAGCACCCAGCGGATTATCCGGATTCCCTTTCCAGTCTTCATCGAAGGCCTCGAAAATAAAAGTGGTGATATTGTTTTGCCGTGACCAATCCATGAGTTCTTTGATGTAGCGCTTTTGTATGGCCTCGCTCGATCTTTCCCCAAACTCTGTTGCGATTGAAGCCCAGCCGGCTTCGGTGATTACAATTTCGGCACCGGGCAATGCAGCCATCACATCTTTTACGTTCTGTATGGTATAGCTCATGCCTTCATCAATGGCTTTGCCCTCCCAAACGGGGTAGGTATGGATAGCCACAAAATCTACAACCTTTGCCAGTTCCTGACCATGGGATACCCACCATTCGTAATTATCGGCAACGGTTACAGGTTGTTCGATGACATCCTGAACTTGTTTCACATAATTGATTATCGAGTCGGTAGAAACCTTGTGATCATTCCATTCCACAAGGGCTTCGTTTCCAACGTTCACTGCAACGATGATATCGCTGTATTGTCCGGCCAGTTCGATGCCCTTTGCTATTTCTGCGGCATTTCTGATCTTATTTTTATCGAGCGTTTCCTGTGGGATGGGTTCGGTAAGCCAGGCGCAGGTTTCGTGGGCACTGAGTTCGGCTTTGAGCCAAATTCCTAACAGCACTTTAAAAGGCAGGTTGTTTTCCTCAATCACCTGAAGCACCATTTGGGTGTTTTCCTGCGAGTCGTACATACGCATCAACCTGAATGGGGTTTGATCCTGCAGTATCTGAAGGTCTTCAAGAATCTCCTCATAACTGGGATTTTTAGCTCCATCGCCACGATCGGGGTGCTGGCCACTGCGGAAGCCTGA
>CAYNDN010000955.1:0-1616 GCA_964395075.1 uncultured Lentimicrobiaceae bacterium
TATAATTGCATCTGGTAATTTGATTTTTTTTGCTTTTCTAATTTCAATAACTTTTTGAATAATCTCCTCGCTTAGGTTAAGAATAATCAGGTTTTCGCAAAGTTTCGATATTATGGCTTCCTCCTTAGCAGATTCAAAAGGAAATCCAAATGCCTCCATGTAAGTAATCGCTGAGATATATACCTTGTCATCAGGGGTGATGACATCAATCAAATTCAGTTGATTTTTTGATAAATAGATCAAGATATTGGTATCGAATAATTTATCAGTGCCACTCATCTCTTATTTCTTTTTGCCAGGCAACGGGATCGTCAATTTTATTGAACAAATCATTAGCGGCGTATTTTTTGAGGATAGCATCTAATTTTTGGAATTGATTTTTCTGCTCAGATGCTTCTACATCAGATTCAATGCTTAATTCCATTTTCGTCGAATGAAGTAAATTGATTAAAATTTGCGCGTCTGAGTCTGACTTAACTGAAACTTTGATAGTAGTCATAATATTTATGATTTACTTAGATAAACGCAAATGTATTATTTTTTGTTTTCCTATTTAAACCCCTACACTCTATCCTGTGTCCTCAGTGCCTCCCACAAAATATCCACCGGATGGTAAGCCCTGCGTCCGGTGCCGTCTTTGATCTGATGGCGGCAGGATGTTCCGGGTGCAGCAATCAAAGTCTCAGCCGGCGTTTTTCTTACCTCCGGGAATAGTACCAGTTCGCCCACTTTCATCGAAACATCATAATGCTCCTTTTCATAACCAAATGATCCGGCCATGCCGCAACAACCTGATTTGATCTCTTCAACCTCGTAGTTTTCAGGCAAGGATAACATAAATTTTGTCGGGGCAATGGATGCCAGGGATTTCTGGTGACAATGCCCATGGAGTTTTATTTTTTTCTTTTCGGCAGAAAACCTGGATTTATCTATCCTGCCGGCTTCAATTTCACGCTGGATAAATTCATCGAACATCAGGGCATTTTTCGCGAGTGCTTTGGCTTCGATAACCAGGTTTTTATCCACAAGTTCAGGATACTCATCCCTGAATGTTAAAATTCCGGAAGGCTCAATTCCCACAAGTGGTACTTCTTTGCTTACCACATTTTTAAGCGCAGCAACATTGTAATTCGCCAGGCTTTTTGCTTTTCGTACCAGCCCTTTGGAGAGGAAAGTGCGGCCACTGTCTTTATGTTCGGCCAGGCTTACCTGGTAGCCCAGCCGCGTGAGCAATTCAACAGCTTTGATGCCAATTTCTGTATCGTTGTATTCGGTGAACTCATCTACAAAAAGGTAAACCCTGCCAACCGCATTTCCATTGGGGTTAATCTCAGGAAGGTTGCGTTTCATCCACGCCCTTAGTGTGTATTTGTAGAGTGTTGGAATGCTGCGTTTTGGAGCGAAACCAAGTACACTTTTCAAAATTCCAGAAGTGATTTTATTGGTGAAAAAGAAATTTGAGATGGTGGGAACGATCATCCCAAGTTTGTTGAGCTGCGAAATATAAGCAATGGCACGCGTTCGCAGCGGAATGCCATTTTCATCATAATAATGTTGCAGAAACTCGGCCTTGTATTTGGCGATGTCCACACTCGACGGGCATTCCGACTTGCAGC
>CAYNDN010000956.1:0-454 GCA_964395075.1 uncultured Lentimicrobiaceae bacterium
GCCGGGCTGCGTGAGCATCTCGAACTTATGGATGTTCCAAAGGGAATGCGCGGCATGCCCATCGCACTGGTGGTAGCTGGGATTCTTTCGCTGGCATTTTTTGGATTTGCCAATTTGGTTCAGTTTTAGAAAACGGAAAACTAAAAAATAAAAAAGCCCCCGGCCACTGGTTGGGGGCTTTTTCTTAATACCTTTCTTTCACCAATTTAACCGTCGAAACCTTTTCGCCGTTGCTCCTAATGTTGAGCATATAAATCCCGGTTTTTAGCGAACTTCCATGATCATTATCCCCTTTCCAGGTGAATTTATACTTGCCTTTGGGCAGGGTGGCATCCAAAAAGTTATTCACGATTTTTCCGTTGAGGTCGGTTATGATTATTTGAATATGGCTTTTTTCATCTAAGCTGAAATCCACAAACGAATGCACATAAAAAGGGTTGGGATAAACCACAAC
>CAYNDN010000956.1:464-1611 GCA_964395075.1 uncultured Lentimicrobiaceae bacterium
AATTCTCCGGAGTTTCCGCAAATTCAGCAATCGCGGTTGTGGTGTCCTGGTATTCGTAAGCGCCCATATCAATGCGGCCGCCGGATATGCGCGGATTACCTGCCAGGTCGGTGGCGGGCAGGTGCACGGTGTCCATGTTGTACATGTAGAGCACGTATTTACCTTCTTCTTCCCTGATGTATGGCGGTTCCATGCCTTCTTCGTACATGGGCGTGCCGGTGTTGATGCATGGCGAATCATCCTGTAGGAAGTAGGCAGTATCCCCAGTGCCCACCCATTGTGGATTTTGGTTTATATTGCCCTCCAGCCAGTTTACGGTGTGTTGGTTGTGCCAGTTTACAACTCCCCATTCTTCCCCGCCTTCAATGTTGCTATGAGAAAGGTTAAGTGTTGCAGGGTATAATGAAAGATTTAAAGGGTTGCCCAGGCTTATTTCCCAAGCTGAGTCGTGGTACATAATAGTATTGTACATATTTACAACGGCACCGTCATCAATATTTGCGGCAAAGCTGGTAAGGCCCCGACAGGTGTTGTTGCCAATGGTTGTATTGATGAGGTTTACATTTGCATGTTTATAAACAAAAAAACTTACTGCTGTACCTGGCCCCCAGCCTGGATTAGGGATACGCAGGCCATCAGTTACCTGGAGGTTAACTACTGTGCCTGAAAAGCGCCCTTCATTGTGCAAACTGCCTGAAAACCCAATGCCGTCAACTTCACCACCTGTTAACATCGGATCATCATCTGGTCTAAAATTTCGGATCGCAATGTTTTCGCATTTAAAAGTTTTTCCCGGCAACAGGGAGTTCCCCATTTCTAAAACACTTCCTCCTTGCAAGCTGTCGAAGGTGATATTTTTAAGCAACAATTTATCTGGATAATCGAAACCCATGCCTGATGTTGCATTATCCTGACAATTCCTAAATGCAAGATTGCTTAATGAAAAATCACTACACGCTAAGAAATACATACCACCACATCTCATTTTCCACTTATCATCTTCATATGTATTTTGTAATGTTAGATTGGTGATTTTAAAACCTTGTTGAACACCGCTACTGAAATAGAAAAAATAGGATGAATCTCCTTCAAAAATGGTATTTTCTTTACTCTCACCAATCAGAGAAACATAACTACGGCCGTTAAA
>CAYNDN010000957.1:0-1604 GCA_964395075.1 uncultured Lentimicrobiaceae bacterium
CTGTGTGCCCAGGGTAAGATACCCGATCTCATCGATGAGGGAGGAGTTCCTGAAATTTATAGAATTGGAGTTTTTTGAGCAATGAATGGTCTGCCTCGGCAGCGATCAGATGATTGATCATATCCATAGTCCGCCGGAGGCGGATAAACAAAACTTTGATTCCGGCCTGTGTGGCGGCATCGGCCATGATGCACTTGGCCAAAAAGCTTTTGCCCACCCCTGGATTACCAATCAAAATGATATCCTTTCGGTGCTTGATAAACTCCAGGTCCATCAGGTTTACCATTCGGCTCTTCTGATTTTTGCGTGAGCCGTGAAAGGTAAAATCGAAATGGTCGATGGTGGTTTTTTCATAGAGTTTGGACTGTGTAAAACAGCGCTCGATCTTGTTTTTTTGTCTCAATTGCAGCTCAAGCTCAAAGAGGTGATCCAACATTTGAAGCGGTGTCCAGTTTCTGTGGTCGGCCAGGACAGTGGTTTGTTCAAGGTGTTCGCCAATCGCTTTTAGCTTGAGCGCCCCCGAAACCAAAGAGCAGATTAATCTGGTTATCAACTGGAAAAAGGGATTATGAATAGACAGATTATATTTTGATCCTTAATTACGGAGCATCCCGATGAGTAACAAGAAAATTGAAGTCTGGAAAGTTCAAGCCGGTAAAGGAAAATCCATTTTTGTTGCAACAAACGTAAAGAACATCCATCCGATTGTCGACAGAATTGTAACAAACCTTTGCGAAATCGATCTCATCAATTATGCCAGAGTAACAAAAGAAGATATATACGCCTCTAATGAAATTAAAAATATAGGACGCACAAAGACGCCTGTATCAACCCCAGGTCATCCTTCCGCGGTCGGTGTTCATTTAATCCTGGATTTTGACCTGGATGGGATACAGTTTTTTGAGATCACTTCTGCGGTCAAGGGATATGGAGAAAAAATGGTGAAAGCTGCTGTGACAGCTATCCCGGATGATTGGAAAGCTTCTGTGGTTATGGATTATAGTGATGGTTTCTGGGACAAAATGTCAGAAAAATATGATAAGATCTTGATGCTGTGATGGGAAACCAGTTAGATCCGAATTTATTCCGTCAAACGCCGCTAGTATATCAACGGAATAAACCTTTTTGTTTTCCTGGAATAATCTCTAAATTCATCCTTATACTAAGATCGGTAAAGGTTCGCAGGGGCCAAAAATTCTGGCGCAAATATTTTATGACATTTTCGATCTCGCATATTTTTATGGCCGATTACCCGCAACAAGATTGGCCGGTCCATGCCGTAAGGTTTTGACACAAATGCTGAAAATTAGGTGAGGGTCTTTGCTAATTATTTTTGAAACTTTAAAGCGTATCATGGTGTAAAGGTGGCCAAAGCAGCTTCGGATTGCAAAGGAGAAGAAAGTTATAATTTTATGGGCAGAGATTCTATGCAAATACGACCCTGACGAATTTATGGAAAAGACCAAAGCCCTTTAGTTTAAAATCCAGGGGTTTTTAAAATTCTTGCCTTTCTTTTTCTAACAGGCTAATAATTCATTATAATTTTCATCTGCTTGATCAAAATGGATTCAGACTAACTCAAAACAAAGAGTTCAAAAATGACA
>CAYNDN010000958.1:0-1604 GCA_964395075.1 uncultured Lentimicrobiaceae bacterium
GCCCGCGCCCTCGTCGCCCGTCCGGATCTGGTCCTGGCCGATGAGCCGACCGCCAACCTGGACCACGACACCGCCTACGGCATTATCCATCTAATGAAGAAAATCCGAAAAGAGCTGGAGACCACCTTTGTTTTTTCCACCCATGATGTCCGTATCATCGACGAGGCCGAATGGATATATCGGATCGAAGACGGCGTGCTGAAAAACGGCACTATGTAGTCGCTCATCAATAATTTAACAATCTGTGGAAGATATAGAACAAAATAATTCTGATCTTAATATGTCTAAAAATACTCTACTCTCATTTAAGCCGCCAATAATCAACAGAAACGATAAAAGAAAGGTGGTAACTATTTATTGACAAATGTTAGAATTCTGCCTATTTTATCTAAAATAGGAGGAATTATAACATTATGAGAACCAAAACGTATCACGCAAATAGTATCAAAGACTTGTTGGTAAAGCAAAAGATCGCAACAATGTCCGAATTGCAAACTGCTTTGGGAACCCATGTTAATATGACTGTAATCCGAAAATTACAGAAGTTATCCTACCATAGCAGCTATTCTCATAGGGGTAAATATTATACGTTGGATGAAATAGCTGATTTTGACTCGCAAGGATTATGGTCATTTGAATCGGTATTATTTTCCAGATATGGTACGTTAATGCAAACTGTAAAAGCTTTTGTGAATAATTGCCAAGCAGGCTTTAGTGCACGTGAGCTGGAAAGTTTGTTGCACCTTGCCGTAAAAGAACCATTATTTTGTCTTTATCGAAGAGATGATATCCAGCGCCAGAAAATATCGGGCAGCTATGTTTATTTTTCGTCTGAGTCCAAAACACAAAAACGACAACTCTTAATGCGCAAGGATCAGAATTTAAAATCGATCTTAATACCTGACAGTTTACAAAGTGAGCTATTAGCGCATGAGCTTAAAGCGGCGATTGTTTTGTTTTTTACAATGCTCGATGAAAAGCAGCGGCGCATATATGCCGGTTTGGAATCGCTTAAAATTGGTTATGGGGGAGATAGACAAATAGCCGATCTTTTTGGCATTGACGCGCATACGGTAGCAAAAGGACGCTTGCAACTGCTATCGCAAGATTTTGAACCAGAGCGGGTGCGCAAAAAAGGAGGCGGGCGGATTTTCACCGGAAAAAAAAACCCGAAATTATAGCTCGTATAGAAAAAATTATGGAACATGATACGGCCGGCGATCCGATTACCGGCTTAAAATGGACACGCAAGACGACTGAAAAAATTGCTGGTGAACTGAGGGCAAATGGCATTGATGTTTGCGCAAATACTGTTGGCAAGTTATTAAAGAAATTAGATTTTTCTCTTAGAGTTAATCATAAGAAGTATGAAACAAATGCTAAGGTGGATCCCAAAGATAGGGATCAACAGTTTAAGTACATCGCCATGGTACGCGAAGAATTTATCAAAAAAAGTTATGTGGTAATTAGTGTTGACGGTAAGAAAAAGGAGTTGATAGGAAATTATAAAAATTATGGTGCCACGTATTGTCGTGAGGCTGAAAATGTAAATGTATATGATTTTCCTTCTGATGCGATCGGTAAAGCAAACCCCTACGGTATTT
>CAYNDN010000959.1:0-1598 GCA_964395075.1 uncultured Lentimicrobiaceae bacterium
GGCAGGTATCGGTATACCTGTAAAAGTTAAAACAAATTGGTACTTTTAGTCATGGTTGAGTATAAAAAGGGCGATATACTAAAGGAAGAAACGGAAGCTGTTGTTAATACCGTAAACACCAAAGGGGTTATGGGAAAAGGAATTGCCCTTCAGTTCAAAGAGCGCTTTCCGGAAAACTACAAGCAGTATAAAAAAGCGTGTGAGGCAAGGGATGTTGAAACAGGAAAAATGTTTGTTACAGAAACCGGCTTATTGCTTAACCCCCGGTATATCATCAACTTTCCAACTAAAGAGCACTGGAAAAATCCTTCAAAAATGGAATATATCCATGAGGGATTAACAGACCTTGTGCGTGTTATTAAGGAAAAGAAGATTACATCTATTTCAATTCCTCCTCTTGGGTGTGGAAACGGTGGATTGGATTGGAATGAAGTACGGCCAGCTATCGAAAAAGCTTTATCCAATATTTCCAATCTGCGAATAGTATTATTTGAGCCATCCAATGTGGTTTACACAAAGAAAGAACGAAAACCCAGGAAAAAAGCGAACGTAACGCCAGTTCGGGCAATGTTTCTTAGTATTTTTGAAAAGTATAAAGAATTGGGTTTTCAGCTTTCGTTTATTGAAGCGCATAAATTAATCTATTTCCTGCAGCGTTTTGGTGAGCCATTAAATCTTACCTTCGAGAAAAACCGGTACGGCCCATATTCCCACATAATTGATCATATGCTTTATGATGTTGAAGGTTCGTTTTTAAAGGGGACAAAGTATAAAGATGCCAAGCCACAGGATAATATCTATTTGGTTGATGAAAACTTTGATGAAATTCATGAATGCATAGAAAAGGAATTGACTCAAACACAGAAAAACCGACTTGAGCTTGTGTATGAATTCATAGAAGGCTTTGAATCGCCTCTTGGTTTAGAACTGTTGGCAACGGTAGATTATATTCTTAGAGATATCGAAGAACAAATTTCAAGAGATCAATTAACGGAGAAAATTTTTCACTGGGATTCTGAAAATCCATCATGGGGTAAACGCAAAAGGAATTTAATGAAAAAAGAATATATAGAGGTTGCTTTTGAGAGAGTCAAGGAGTATCAAGAGTTTTTGATATAACTACTTTTTGTCACAAATAGACGCAAAATTTGTGAGATTACTTTTCAAGTAATCATATATTTATTAGAAGACTATCAATGGGGTATATGATTTTATTTTAGATGCTGAATAATGGCACAAACTATCCAAATAAAAGAAATAATCGGCAACAAGGAATTACTACATCTCAATAAAACTGCGTTTCTTTGCAGCCGAAAGATTTCTGCTTCAGCAGTACTAAAATGCTATGATTGGGCCATTGAGCAACGTGAAAAAGGAAATTGTGTTATTTCAGGGTTCCATTCTAAACTTGAAAAAGATGTTTTCCACTATCTGGCAAAAGGCAATCAGCCAATTATATTGGCACTACCGAGAGGGTTGAAAACAAGATGGGAACCGGAATTGAAAGAGCTTCTCGAAAGCAATCGATTACTGATTGTTACTCCGTTTGATACCAAAGTTAAAAGGATAACCAAGAAAACATCATTAACTCGAAACAG
>CAYNDN010000960.1:0-756 GCA_964395075.1 uncultured Lentimicrobiaceae bacterium
AGAGCCCTGATAAAATAGCAACATTTATTAATCGAGCAATTAGTGTTGATAGGTTTATGAATAGGATAATAAACCTTAACTTTCCGCTTTCGCTTCATCTATGATTTTCCGGACTGTTTTTGCCAAATCCGATTTGATGATCGGCTTGTAGGTAAAGGCTTTGATTCCAATTTCCGAAGCTGTCTCATCCGAAATCTTCCTACTGTACCCGGTGCAGAGGATAACAAAATAATATCACAAATTTTTTTGTGATTATTCTAAGCAATCACTGGAATGAATCTCAGAAAAATCGAATTTTCCAAGAATGCCAGTTCAAGAAAAAAATCACCTGAAACGTAACTGAATTTTCATTGTTGCTAAAGAGCCATTTTGGGGCTGTTCAAACACCATCTGTCTTTAAAAATACAGATTCATATAGGAGTGATATATTATTTTGATTCGTGAGGTTCAATCACGATTTAAAATTGTACATAAGAATGAATACGATCTTTTATTTTCTCTGCATATATCTGATTTTCTATTTTTATTTCCACTGCCCTTTGTGGGCAATTGGTTTCACACCGCCCACATCCTCGACAATTTTCGCTATGTATAGCTCTGCCATCAATGATACGGATAGCATCAAATGGACAAGTAGATAAACATGTCCCGCAACCGACACAATTTTTTAAAACTCTCACGGATAATCCCACAATAGGTTCAATAATGCCATTCAGATAAATACCGGGTAGGTGCTTGTATGATCTTAGAATACAG
>CAYNDN010000960.1:766-1592 GCA_964395075.1 uncultured Lentimicrobiaceae bacterium
CCCTGATCAACGCCTGTCGCCTGCTCCCGGCCTTGTTCATGTGCCTGTTGTCGGTCGACTCGCTGACTCACGGCATGTGGTAATTTCAGAGCAGTCTCCCCCATAAAGAGACACCCCACATCATGTGTATGGTTTTTACAATCGGATAGCATCCGGCATCCGCACTGATCCATAATGACATGGATGGAGGCTTCTTCAATAAACTCATGAATGATTTGTGCCGGCAGAACATTATTTGTGCTGGATTTAAGACTTTGGTTAATGGGCAGATAGGTAAAACTGTTTTTTTGGGGGTTTAACCAGGGGATGAGTAACCTGAGGCCAGGGATTTTGCCTAATCGAAATATATACAAGACAACCTGAAAAGGTTTCAGCCTTTTTCCGCTCTTCATTATCCAGGATAAAACTGACTGTAGCAAATTATCCTGATGTTTCCATTGTTGATATTTTTGAGGAACTGAGTGTTGTTTTTCAGAATAGCTTGATAACAGAGTGGTTATTATTTTATTCATTTTTAAAATATCCCCTTAAACAAATTGTTTTATTTTTATATAAATTGATTTAACTTTTTTGTTAAATGATTTATCTTAAAAATTAAATTGAGTCAATGGCGTTTTATATGTTACATTATCAAAATATAACGTAATGAAATAATCGGTCCACCGAAGCATTTTTGAGACTGAAAGGATCTGAAACAGTGAAAGACCAAAGACGGGAAAAGATTGTTGCGGAACGAAAGAAGAAGGAAAAAAAACTTCGAACGCAGGGGATATTAGATGCAGCAAAAATCGTCTTTCTGAATAAAGGCTATAAATCTGCAACAATG
>CAYNDN010000961.1:0-1591 GCA_964395075.1 uncultured Lentimicrobiaceae bacterium
CGCCGGAACCTGGTGGCTTGAGGTGCAAATTGGCGGCACAGGTGCATCAGGCCCATGGATGCCCCCTGTCACCATTGTTGGTGAAACCGAAACCGGTAATGCCATCCAAAACCAGTCTGGAGTGTGGGTACAATTAGAAGATGTTAGCCCTCAGGGCATTCCTTTTCAAATCTGGAGTAACGGCCTGCCACAGGGTAGTGATGTTGGTGTGTGGTCGATTGTTGAGCCTGCTTCAGGAGTTTACCTTGGCAATGAAGAACCTGTCACTATCAAGATTCAAAACTACGGCAACGAAACCCAAACAGAAATTCCGTGGGAGGTTTCTTATTCCGGCCCAACAGGTAGTGGAACCTTTTCAGGTACCTGGACAGGAAGTCTGGCAAGTGGCGAAAGTGTTGATTATACACTCACCGAAACGGTGGACATGTCAGTGTTTGGGCAATACGAATTTGAAGCCTGCACCCAACTTCCGGGTGATGATAATCCGGATAATGATTGTAAAAACAAATTGGTTGATAATATGGAGCCTCTGCTATGTGTCGAAGGACTGTACTCTTCTGGATGCGGTTTTGGGGACGGCTTGATTTCCTGGCAACTGGCAAACATTGATATTCCTGAAATTCTATGTGCAGGTATGCCGGAATGGTATCATGATTACACTGATCAGATCCACCAGTTAGCGGCCGGCCAGTCATACACACTTACAGTAATTGCCGGTTATACCCAAACCAATTTTGATGTTTGGATCGACTGGAACGATGACCTCGTGCTCACCGACAATGAACTCTTGCTTGATGATGTTGCCTGCGAGAATGCCAATCAGCCATATAGCTTTAGTTTCACAATTCCCGGTTCCGCACCTGATGGTGTTCATGTTCTCAGGTTCCGCACAAACTGGATTGATTTTGTTACCGACCCATGTGCCACTTACAATTATGGAAATTGCTGCGATTTTGGGGTTACTGCTGATGGCGGAAATCCCGGTAATGAATGGCTATATGTTGACCAAAATTTTGGTACAATACAACCCGGAGAATCAGAAACAATTCAAGTAGTATTTGATACGTATAACTTAATATGGACTTATTATTCCGGAAGCATCAATATCTCCAGTAATGACCCCATAAACCCACTGGTTGAAATTCCTGTAACACTTATTATTGATCCAATACCACCATCCTTAGATATTTATGAACCATTCGAAGATTACAATGCGGATGACTACCTCGTTCAACAGGCTGTTTCGCAGGGCAAGGAATACTGGACCACCTGGAGCGAAAACCCGGGAAGTGAAGAAGACCCCTTTGTTAAGGATGATCAGGCCTATGCCGGTTCAAATTCAATGTTGATTGAAGGGAACAATGATGCTGTTCTCGTAATGCCACAGATCTTTACTGCAGGTTGCCGTTCAATCAACTTCCGGGTTTACATCCCGACAGGTAGAACTGGATATTTTAATCTTCTACAGGCATTTGCCGGAACCAACAGCGAATGGGGCATGCAGGCCTTCTTCGATGTGGGTGGGGTAGGAAGTGTTGATGCGGGTGGCCAGGGTGCAGGTGCTTTCACCTATACTTACGACACATGGCAC
>CAYNDN010000962.1:0-1582 GCA_964395075.1 uncultured Lentimicrobiaceae bacterium
AATTCACCCTTCACTATGATAGGGCCATTTTCCAGTACCGTACATTCTGTTTTTTTCTTTTCCATGATTTGTTGAGTTGTTAAGTTATTCGCTAATTGTTAGTATTTATTCGTTATTCGTTGAGCAGATCGAATTCCCAAGAGCCTTCGATTCGGGATTATTCCCCAAATTCATCCATCAGCTAGCCATCTGGGCCTTTAAGAAATTTCTCTGATTAGCCGTTATTATCTGGATTCGGCTAAATTGTGGTTTCTAATCTTAAATCTTCAATTCTTAATCAATAATCTGAAATCAAAATTGCTTGTTCGTATTTTAAACAATTCCATTGTTCAATTAGTTTCCTGCGAGCCTAGATCACACATTACTCATCAGACATCGGACATCAGATATCAGATTCCAATATTTTAAAAATCAATTAATTTTACAGTCCAAGGTGTCTTGAGATCACGAGCCGCTGGATTTCCGAGGTACCCTCACCAATCTGGAGCAATCGCTGGTCACGATAAATCCTTTCCACATCATAATCCTTCATCAGGCCATAGCCGCCGTGAATCTGAACGGCTTCATCAGCAACCTCTCTGGCAATTTCCGAGCAATGTAATTTTGCCATAGCAGCTTCCTTGGCAAAGGGTTTATCGTTGTCCTTTAGCCAGCAGGCACGATAGAGAAACCACCGGGCATGTTCGATTTTGGTTGCCATATCAGCCAGCTTAAATGCATTGATCTGGAATTTGGAGATTGGCCTGCCAAATTGTTGTCTTTCCTGTGCGTACTGCATGGCCAGATCGAACGCTCCCTGTGCAGCACCCAGACCCATCGCGGCAATTGAAAGGCGGCCATTATCAAGGGTTGAAAGCATTATTTTGGAGCCTTTACCTATTTGACCAAGCAGGTTCTCTTTGGGCACCCGGCAGTCATCAAAATACAATTCAGCAGTATCAGAAGCCCGCCACATCATTTTGCCATGCATCGAAACACGCTTGAAGCCGGGCGTTCCCTTTTCTACGATCAGAGTTGTAAATTCCTTTTTGCCGTTTTCGTAAGTCTTGCTCACAGCCTGCACTGCTGATCCGATTGAAATATCAGCAGAACCATTGGTGATAAAAATTTTAGAACCATTAATTACCCATTCATCACCTTCGAGCACTGCAGTGGTTTTTGTGCCGCGGGAATCCGAACCTGCATTGGGTTCGGTGAGGCCAAACCCCCACAAGGCTTCGCCGGTGCAAAGCTGTGGAAGATACTTCATTTTTTGTTCTTCGGTACCGTAGTAATACAATGGCCCGATACCCAGGGAATTATGCGCAGCAAGGGTGGCTCCCTGGCTGCCGTCAACCCGCGAAATTTCTTCTACTGCAATGATGTAGGCAAGCGTATCCATGCCTTGCCCGCCATATTTCTCCGGCAGGTACATCCCAAATAATCCGAGCTCTCCCATTTTTTTGGTGAGTTCAGGAGAAAATTCTGCTTTTTCATCCAGTTCCTGCGCTACAGGCCGGATCTCTCTTTCGGCAAAATCGCGAACGGCCTCGCGTATCATTTTTTGATCATCAGTCAGCTCAAAGTTCATTTTTGTTGGTAT
>CAYNDN010000963.1:0-1580 GCA_964395075.1 uncultured Lentimicrobiaceae bacterium
ATGCGCTATGCGCCATGCACTATGCGCTTTGCGCTTTGCCATTTCGCTTCCTCCGCCATCTCTCTTTTCCCACCATTAACTACTATCATTCACCTTTTCCACCTGCGCCATGATAGTATGTTGCGCATTCCCATAAGCAAGCGGTGTCCACCTTTCCGAAGTCAAAGTATTCACCGATCCGCCAATATCGTTGCCATCTTTGTCCGGTTTCCACCATGAGCCCTGGGGAATATTTACCACACCGGGCATAATTCTTTTTGTGATCCGGCAAGGTAAAATCACAGTTCCACGGTCGTTAAAAACTTTTACTTTATCCCCGTTACTAATTTTCCGTTGCTCTGCATCAACCGGGTTGATAAAAACCCTTTGCGGGAAGGCCTCTTCGAGCCAATCGTTGTTTGCATGTGTTGAATGCACGCGTGGCATGTAATGGGCTCCAACAACCTGAATCGGATATTTTTCAGCGTTTCTGTCAAACGGATTCTCCCACTCAGGAATGTATTTTGGTACCGCCGGAATTTCTTTAGGATTATTCATTTCGAACAACCGTTTTGAAAAAATCTCTATCTTTCCCGAGGGGGTTGGCAGCGGATATTTTTCAGGATCTTTCCTAAAGTTCTCAAAAGCAATCTTTGGCTTTGTTACATCCGGAGCATAGACACCAATGTTGGATTTTTCGAATTCTTCCAGTGCCGGTATGTCCGGGAACCGGGTTTTTCGGTAATGTTGCACAAACTGCTCAATCCAGGCCTTTTCATCCTTACCTTCGGTGAACTCTACTTTTAACCCAAGTTTATCGGCAATATCAGCACAAATCTGGTAATCGCTTTTGGTTTCCCATGGGGCTTCAATTACTTTTGGCATCAGGAATACATCATCACCATATTTCCAGCCATCCTCCAGTCCCCATGTTTCAAATTGCGTACATGCCGGCAACAATAAATCTGCGAATTGCCCGGTAGGCGTTAAAAAATTGTCCTGAACAGCAAAAAACTCAACCAGCGATTCATCTTTCATCATTTCGATTGTCCGGTTTATGTTGGCATGTTGATTTACAATTGCATTGGATGCAACGGCCCAGATCATTTTGATGTTATTATCCAGTTTTTCGGTTCCGGTAACTCCTTCAGCAGCAGTCATTTCTTTACCCCGCAAAACAGCTTCAGACCAGAGGAAACAGGGAATTTTAGTTTTCACAGGATTTGCCCCTTGTGGGAAAACACTCCAGAACGGCCCACCGTCATCAGCCTGCAGGGCAATCCCAGAAGCCCAGCCACCAGGAACTCCCACATTTCCGGTGATGGCAGCTAACACGCAGCCACCCCTCACCGGTTGTTCGCCATAAGCCCGCCGTTGCATGCCATAACCCTGGTAGAGCATAGCAGGTTTGGCAGTGGCAAACTCGCGTGAAATCCGCAAAATTGTATCTGATGGAATTCCTGTTATATCTTCAGCCCACATTGGTGTTTTGGGTTGGCCATCTTTCACTCCCAAAATATAATCTTTAAAACTCTCTTCATCTTCAAGGCCCTCAGGCATCTGGGTTACATCAAATCCCTGGCAATGGGTTTTCACGAAAT
>CAYNDN010000964.1:0-1573 GCA_964395075.1 uncultured Lentimicrobiaceae bacterium
TTTTTAAACCGCGCACTAAAGTACGCGGTAATTTTATTCACATAAATTTAGGAATGGTACAGGCTATAACACTCAAAATCAAAGCTCAGTATATTTCTTCGCCAGGTTCTTCGACTTCTCCACAGGATATTTCTTCCCGTTCTTCCTGATTTTTTCAAGGGTGATCTCTTTTACATCAAAACCATATTTTTCGGCAAGCATAAAAGCATAGGCAAAAACATCGGCCAACTCTTCCTTCACTTTGGTTTGATTGATTGTTTCGAGTTGATCGTAATTTTTCCACAGGTAAAGTTCGTTGAGTTCGGCAGCTTCTATGGAAAGAGCCAGGGCCAGGTCTTTGGGATTATGAAATTGTTCCCAGTTGCGGGCATTCCTGAAGTCAACCAATGCTTTGGTGATGGTTTCGATATCGGTCATACAATTTGCTTTTTTTGCAAAAGTAGCAATTGCAATTTGAATTTCCGACTGGTTGAATGACCTCAACAATTACCGATCTTTACCAAAATTTTTAATGGATGCCATCAATAAAAATTCATAACGCTTCGGAAAACAACCTGAAGCACATTTCGCTGGAGATTCCCAAAAATAAGCTAATTGTGGTAACCGGTGTTTCCGGATCGGGAAAATCGTCGCTGGTTTATGATGTGATTTACCGGGAAGCCGAAAACCGTTATCTCAGTACTTTTTCTTCTCATGCACGGCAATTCCTGGGTAAGATGAAAAAACCCAAAGTAGACAAAATCGAAGGTCTTTCTCCGGCTATCGCGGTAAATCAAAAAACCGTTATCCGCAATCCCCGATCCACTGTGGGCACAATCACCGGAATATATGATTACCTGCGATTGCTCTTTGCCCGTGCCGGAAAACCGGAAAACCCAAACCCGGAATTCAAGATCGATCGCAACCTGTTTTCGTTCAACAGTCCGGCAGGTGCCTGCCCAAAATGTAACGGGCTGGGTGTGCAGGATCGCATCGACCCGGATTTGATCGTGGCTGATGAAAACAAATCCCTGCGCGAAGGGGCTTTTGTGATCACTGCTCCCAATGGCTACATCATTTATTCGCAGGTTACCATGGATGTGCTGGATGAAGTTTGCCGTGCCGAAGGTTTCAGTGCTGAAGTTCCCTGGAAAGATCTGACACCGGAACAAAAAAATGTGGTCTTCTATGGTAGCGAAAAAATTGAAATCCCATTCGGAAAACATACCCTTGAATCGCGGATGAAATGGAGCGGCATAACTGCCAAACCCCGGGATACTGGATATTACAAAGGCGTGATCAATGTGATGAATGACATCCTGAAACGCGACCGCAACAAAAATATCCTGCGGTTTGTCCGGACCGAAAACTGCGATGCCTGCGATGGTAAAAGGCTAAACCCCGGTGCACTTTCGATTTCGTGGCAAAACCACAACATTGCCAGGCTGGCTGCCAAATCGATTGATGAATTAGACGATTTTTTGAGTAATCTCAAAATCAAAAGCCCTGAAAAAGAGATTGCGGAACCGCTGATCCATGAAATCTTAAAAAGAACCGGCCTGCTTCAAAAGCTGGGGTGCGGGTACCTGCAATT
>CAYNDN010000965.1:0-1572 GCA_964395075.1 uncultured Lentimicrobiaceae bacterium
GCGAAACCCAACGAATAATCCGGCATTACTTTGAGTTCACTACTTACTTCAGGTGGGAAAATGCCGGCTGAGTTCAGGAAACCGTTGAATTCCAGGTCTTTGTTAGAAAAGTCGGCCAACCTTTTGATGGTGAACGGCTGTACGCTGTAGTTGAAAATTTCGGGATCGTAAGCATTATTGTGGATTGAATCCTGATTGTAATATACATGTGACTGCCCCGTACTCGAAAAAATCGGGTATTCAGGATAATCGCGCAAACCGCTCTTATTGGATGGGAAGTCTATCAGTACTTCACCACTGATGTCAGAAATGATGGTCTTGACATCCACAAAATTTAGCTCACCTGGGGCATCATCAAAGGCCTGAACCTTGAAACGCATTTCATCGATCACCGGCAGGTTTATTTTAAATGTGTCATATTCAAAGTATGCACCCGTAGTCTTGAACTGAAATAAGCCGGCTTCGATGTTTCCGGAGAAAATGAAATCGCGGTTTTTTCTCAGGGTCACCTCTCCTTTAGTGGGCTGGATGTACACATTTTGTGAATCACTAATAAAAACCTGTGGCACCCCTCTGATTTTCAGATCGAAATTATCTAAGCTCAAAGTGGCGTTATCCTGGTTTATAACCTGTGAGAAAAATGAAATCACATCATAGTCCTGCCTCCCGGCCTTGGCGGCTATATAATAGTAAAGCTTATCGTTGATGATGGCCTGCTTCGTGTCAGTATTGTAAAACAGAAAACCATATTGTGCCAGTCTGATCAGTTGCAGTTCTACCTGGTTTTCGGGCATTTTCATAAAACGGGCCAGTTGGTAGGCATAAAACCTGTTGGTGTTGTACTTTTTTGCATAATCATTTATCAAAATCAGCGGATGGGTATAATCCAGCCCTTGCAGCATGTCGTATTCCCGTTCGATGAAATATTTATCAGAAATAAACAAAGCCTCGCTGTTGGATTGAACCCCCATGATAGATCGAAACCTCATTTCGGTACTATCCATATTCCAGTAAACGGCTTCTACATCAATGTCAACATTATGGAATGTGTTGAAATAGGGACTTTCGCTAATCCCTTTTTCAATTCTGAATAGTGCAACTTCGCGTTTATCGGCCATATATTTAAACTGCAAACCGGCATGAAAAATCGAGTCGTCCTGGTGGTGGATGGTAACCCTTGCGTTTGATGCGTTGATGCCATCAGGCTTGATGATGAATGCTTTCGACCGGGCCACGAGCATATCGTATTTGCCTTGTTTATCGCGATAGGGCCGCTTGAAAATCAGTTTGGCTACCCGGTATTCGTCACCTTCCCCGAGGATATTAACGCCTTTCATGGCAAAGCTTCCTTCGTAGTCCACGTCTTTAAAAAGGCCACCTATAAACAGGTCTTTCACTTTCGACTGAAAGTAGGGGTAATCAGCTTTGCCGGTATCTACAATATCAGTTGAAATTTTTTCGATAAGCTTCCCCGGAAGATGTTCTCGCTGGGAGGTGACGATCAGCTTGAAGTGACTGCCGCGGTAGACGATGCGGGGGCCGCCAATGTTCCCGCAATGGGTCCCATCGCAT
>CAYNDN010000966.1:0-1559 GCA_964395075.1 uncultured Lentimicrobiaceae bacterium
ACCAGTGAATTTATTTCCACTGTTGCCGATGGGCTGCCAGCCGGCGTTGCTGAACCACCCTGAAGTGGAAGTTGCATCAATATCGGCTGTTTGAATGTAATGGGATGCCCATCTTGTGTTGGATGCGGCAATCCAGTAAAGGTTTTCAAGATTTTCGATCTGATAAGGATTACCACTTGTGCCATCACCTGTGGTGGGCGCTGTGGCTGTTTGCGATTGTACCAGTTGAATGGTCATTAGCAACAAAATTAATAATAAGAGGTTTTTCATAATACACGGGTTTTGTAATTGTTAACTATTTATAATTTTATGTTTTATTGGGGAAATTTGAGCTAATAGTTACTCAAAAACAACTTTTTAGCTATCGTTTCACCGTTGGTTTGGACACCAAATAAAAACAAACCACCGGAGTGGTTGAATTTTATTTCGTGGGTGGCTTCGCCATTTATTTTAGTGCTAAATACCACCTGTCCCAAAATATTAGCAACGGTAACAAAGGCATCTTCAAGGTCAGGATTTGAAACAATAATTATCCCATCCTGAAATAAAATATTGATTTTTGAATTTATAGGTTTTTCATTTATGGCAGTTGCATCGTTAAAATGCAAAAAGAACCTCCCTGTTCCGCTTTCAGAAATTTCGGTTGTATAGCTTTCCCACCTCCGATCTGTAAATATTCTAAGCTCCCGGTCTTCGAGTGTGATGCTGTAATTGTTGAGTTTATCGTGGGTAGCCGAAAATTCGTAAAAAGCCGGGGTTAAAACATCCACGCCCACAGCAATAATGAATTCTTCAATTTGCCAGGTGGGTAGAGCCTGAATAGCGAAGTTTTTTCCATTGTCATCAGCCAAACGCGTGTATAGCGCAAGGTCGGGGTTACCTTTGAGTTTGCCTACATCGAATGAAGGATCGAGGCCGGATGTCATTTCCTCATTAAAACCAATGGCTGCGGTGTTTGAATTGCCATTGCCGGTAACCATCAACTCAACTGAAGGCCAGGTTTCGCCGGATTTAAAAAAGTCAGCGCCGGAATGTGCCTGCATAGCTCTGGCAAAAGATAGATTTCCTGAGGCAACAACTTTGGCCATAAAAGCCTGACCGGGCTGGATGTAATGCTGGCTGATCTGCGTGTATCCAGTAATGGCGGCATTGCTGATGATTTTGTAGTCGTTTCTGTTGTTTTCAAAATTGCTTTGTTCATCCCAAAAATAAACAGCCAGATAGCTTTGGTCGAGCGAGGCTGCATTCACCGAAAGGAAATTTTCTGCGGTTGCGGCATTTTGTGTAATGCCAATTGATGAGGTAAACGGGTTTCCGATCAGGTTCCAGCCGTTGCCTTTACCAGCTGTAAACGTGGCAGGGTAAAAAACATCGTTTGTTCTTATGTCGCCTTTGAATAAAAGCGATCCGGATTCTGTTCGGGAGAGGCAGTAACCGCGTGCACCCACAAAAGCATCATCGCCAAAATTTTCCGGCTGGTTGCCTTCATAATCAAAATAAATCCAGTAGCGTGTATCTTCATCCCAACGGAAAAATTGCCAGGTTGGATTGGCAAATCC
>CAYNDN010000967.1:0-1549 GCA_964395075.1 uncultured Lentimicrobiaceae bacterium
CTGGTCGATCCTGAATTACCTGGCCATGAGGTATTATCCGCCGAAGTTATTGAAGCCGGATATCCTTACATCTATGAGTTAGCACACAGCAATGAAAATGACCGGTACTTTATCATTTTCACCACCAGTTACGAATATCCATTATCAGAAGTAATTAAGGTTTTTAACGAAACGATGGATCAGTTATATGATATAATACCCGAGCCTTTTATGTATTTATCTCAGGAAAATGATTATGGCTTCAAAAAAGCAAAACCATTAAAAATTTTAGTAAACCCAACCAATCATACTTTAATCACACTCACAACAGCTTCTTTAAGCGGCCGCGACAATTACGGAATTGAAATCATCCCTTACAATTAACCCCAGAAGGAAACCTCACCTTTATCAACTTTTTTTCTGGTTTCCGGGTTTACGCCATTTAATCTGATAAAGGTCTTCACGCCGGTCGAGGAGAGTACGGACTGTACCGTTGTGATGCAGATCTTTCAGGAGGTTCAAATCCACATCCACAATCAGCGTCATTTCGGTGTTGGGTGTGGCCTCCGATTTGATGGCGTTGGTTGGGAAGGCAAAATCAGAAGGTGTGAAAACGGCAGATTGCGCATACTGGATATCCATATTATTAACTCTTGGAAGATTTCCCACACATCCGGCCATAGCCACATAACATTCGTTCTCAACGGCCCGGGCCTGTGCACAGCGGCGCACCCGCGAATAACCATTCTGGGTATCGGTGAGGAAGGGCACAAACAAAATTTGCATCCCCTGCTCGGCATAAATGCGGATGAGTTCCGGGAATTCCACATCATAACATATCGCTATTCCGATCTTACCACTGTCGGTATCAAAAACCTGAATGGAATCACCTCCCCGCATTCCCCATGTTTCGATCTCATTTGGTGTGATATGTATTTTTTTGAAGGACTCCCAGGTTCCGTCGCGCCGGCAAAGAAACGAGATGTTATAAAGCTTATCATCCTCCACATAAGGCATACTCCCTGAAACAATATTCACATTGTAGGATATGGAAAAATCCACAAACCGCTTACGCAGCTCCTCGGTATGATCGGCCAGTTTGCGAATTGCGGCAGCTTCACCGAGGTGGTTGTAGGGCGACATCAGCGGTGCATTAAAAAATTCCGGGAAAAGGATAAAATCGGCCTGGTAGCCACTCACGGCATCAATAAAAAATTCAGCCTGGTCGATCATATCCTCAAAAGTCGGGAAGTTACGCATCTGCCATTGTACCAGCCCAAGACGTACCACCGGCTGCGGCGCATTGATCAGGGTTTCCTTTTCCTGGTAGTAAATATTGTTCCATTCGAGCAGGGTAGCAAACTCTTTGGATTCCTCATCGTCAGGCAGGTAATTTTTCAGGATTTTTTTTACGTGGAAGTTGTTGGACAACTGAAAGGTAAGTGTAGGATCATAAATCTCCTTGCGGTTTACTTTATTGATATATTCCCGTGGGGTCATCTCACCTGCATATTTGCTGTAATTGGGAATACGCCCGCCAGCCATTATGGCCCGAAGATTCAGGTTTTCA
>CAYNDN010000968.1:0-1548 GCA_964395075.1 uncultured Lentimicrobiaceae bacterium
GGTATTCGAGGATTTGGATTTTGAGCAACAACGAAGAAGTTGGACTTTATAGACGGACACTAAATAGAGGGGAGCTAACACATCCAGTCCTGACGTTTATGCCGGGACAAACCAAAAACCACAATTTGTGAGTTATAAGCAGCTTCGGGAAACCGGGGCTGCTTTTTTTTGAATTTCAATTCTCGGATTGGGTTTTTGAAGATTACCAAAAACATTGGCAAATACCTACACATTTTGCATATCATAATATTTGAGAATTAATAATTAAATTTGGTGGCCAGAAATATATGCGCAAAATGCCCATTAAAAAAATTTTAAACACCCCTAAATTGAATATTCTTTGAATGACCTGATATGAAAACCATTGCATTCATTGATACAGAAGTAGATATTAAAACCAAAAGGATTCTTGATATTGGTGGTGTAACAGAGGATGGATTAAAGTTTCACAGTAACTCAATATCTCGGTTTTTGGATTTTATTTACCATAAGGAATACCTGATAGGCCACAACATCATTCATCATGACCTCCCTCACCTTCAAAGGAACACGAGCCAAGGTTTGTCAATATTTAAAGCCATCGACACACTGTATTTATCTCCACTTCTATTTCCAAAAGAACCTTATCATGCGCTGGTAAAAGACGACAAGCTTCAAACTGATGAGTTGAACAACCCGCTGAATGATGCAATTAAAGCCAAAGAGCTTTTTTATGATGAAGTAACAGCCTTTAAAGAAACAGATAAGGACCTTCAGCAGATTTACTTTACCTTGCTCAAATCTAAAAATGAGTTTTCGGGCTTCTTTGATTTTTTAGGATTCTCAGCCACGATTGATGATGCTGTGCAACTAATCCATAACAGGTTTGAAGATGAAATTTGTCAGAATATCAACCTGGCAAAACTAATCAATGAAAACCCTGTGGAGTTGGCATATTGTCTTGCCCTGATAAATACGAAAAGCAAATATTCCATTACGCCTCGCTGGGTAGTTAAAAACTATCCTGATATTGAAAGGGTCATATTTTTATTGCGGAACAACCCTTGTCTTGCGGGCTGCTCCTATTGTGATCAGGTATTTGATGCCAAAATTGGATTGAAGAAAAATTTTGGATTTGATGCATATCGCACTTTCGAGGGAAAATCGCTACAGGAGGAGGCTGTAAATGCGGCGATAAAAAATAAATCCCTTTTAGCAGTATTTCCAACCGGAGGTGGAAAATCGATTACCTTCCAGGTACCTGCCTTGATGAGTGGTGAAAATGTGAAAGGGCTCACTGTAATAATATCTCCACTGCAATCTTTGATGAAAGATCAGGTGGATAACCTGGAAAACATTAACATTACTGATGCGGTAACCATAAATGGATTGTTGGATCCCATTGAAAGAGCTAAATCTTTTGAGCGGGTTGAAAATGGCAAAGCTTCAATGCTGTATATCTCACCAGAATCCTTACGATCAAAATCCATCGAACGACTTTTACTTGGCCGCAACATCGTAAGATTTGTGATTGATGAGGCGCACTGCTTTTCATCCTGGGGACAGGAT
>CAYNDN010000969.1:0-1548 GCA_964395075.1 uncultured Lentimicrobiaceae bacterium
CGCCCGAATTTTACAAAATATTCGGGATAGACGAAAGCTATCCGCATACAATAGCCGGTTGGGCTAACTTTATTCACCCCGATCACCGCGAAGAAATTTTTGCCTATCACGAATCGGTTGTAAAGGAAAAGATGTCTTTCAATCGTGAATACAAAATAATCCGCATCAACGATGGTGCAAAACGCTGGGTGCATGGTACCGGTGAACTTGAATTTGATGAAAAAGGTACGCCCGTTAGAATGCATGGAGCTATTCAGGACATAACCGAGCGCAAACAAGCGGAAGAAGCCCTGAAGCAAAGCGAGGACAGATTTAAAAAACTATCATCTTTTACCTCTGAGGGCATTATCATTCAAAATAATGCCATTGCCATTGATGTAAATCAAAGTTTGATAGATATGATTGGCTACGAAAGAAATGAAATTATAGGAGAGAATCTATTCAGAGTTATTCATCCTGATTATCACGAAAAAACAAAAGTTAACCTTTCAAAAGAAGTCGCAACCCCCTACCATATCATTTTAATCAGAAAAGATGGCTCTACTTTCGATGCCGAAATTGAAGCCAGGAATATATCCTACGATGGTGAACATTTTAGGGTAGCATGCGTAAGAGACATCACCGAGCGCATACGGGCAGAGAAAATACGGCAGTTACAATACAACATTGCCCGTGCAACCATTACCACACGAAACCTGAATGAGCTCTTTGATTCTGTTAAAAATGAGTTGAATGAGATTATCGATGCAAAAAATCTTTTTATTGCGCTGTATAACGAAGAAACCGGAATGGTGCATTCACCACTTTTTCGGGATGAAAAAGATGACTACCGCGAATGGCCTGCAGAAAAAACAACAACCGGCTATGTTATAAAAAAAGGACAGGCAGTACTTTTGAAAAGAGAAGATTCATTAAGATTAAAAGAAAAAGGCTTAATAGAAATAGTTGGAACCCCCGCTGAAGCCTGGCTCGGCGTTCCATTAAAAGTTGGAGGTAAAACATTGGGTGCTGTGGTGGTTCAAAGCTACAACAATCCCGAAGCCTACAACCAAACGAGTGTGGAAATCATGGAATTGGTAGCCAATGAGCTGAGCATGTTTCTCGACTGGCAATTTACTGAAGAAAATGCCGGTAAACTCTCAAGGGCAATCGAACAAAGTTCCATATCGGTAGCCATTACCAATATTGAAGGCAACATTGAATATATCAATCCATTCTTCACCAAAGTAACGGGCTACAGTTTTAAGGAGGTAAAGGGCAAAAATTTCAGGATTTTAAAATCAGGACATCATTCCACCGCTTTTTATAAAAACCTGTGGGATACCATCCTTTCGGGCAACGACTGGGAAGGAGAATTATTAAACAAGAAAAAAAACGGGGAATTATACTGGGCAAATGCAATGGTTACCCCCGTTGAGAACAAAGATGGAGTGATAACAAATTTTATAAGCATCAAAGAAGACATCACCGAAAGAAAAAAGATGCTTGAAGACCTGGTTGCAGCCAAAGAAAAAGCCCAGGAAAGCGACAAGCTGAAAACGGCTTTTA
>CAYNDN010000970.1:0-1545 GCA_964395075.1 uncultured Lentimicrobiaceae bacterium
ATAAGCTTAAAGTGAAAATATTTTAACATAAATTATTTGGATTACAACATAGAAGTACTTGATGATAGTATATAAAAATAGTGTAACGATAATTTGTGATATTTTTGGCAAATAAGCTGAAAACAATGGAAACCAGAAAAGTGCTTTTTATTGATACCGTTCATCCGGTTTTGTCGAAAGACCTGACCAGTTCGGGTTTTACCTGTGACCATTTTGAAGACTATCCCCGTGAAGACTACGAAAAAATCATCCATGATTATTTTGGGATCATTATACGTGGGAAGATTAAACTTGATAAATCTATTTTATCGAAAGCTGAAAATTTAAAATTTATTGGCAGGGTAGGGGCCGGCATGGAAAATATTGATGTTGAATTTGCCGAATCACTGGGTATTTCCTGCCTCAACGCCCCCGAAGGAAACCGCGATGCTGTTGGAGAACAATCGCTGGGTATGTTGCTTATGCTGATGAATAAATTGAGAAAAGCAGACCGTGAAGTGCGTCAAGGTATCTGGTTGCGTGCCGAAAACCGCGGCACTGAAATAAAGGGAAAAACTGTGGCCATTATCGGCTACGGGAACATGGGTGGCGCATTTGCCCAACGGCTCAAAGGATTTGGTTGCCGGGTAATTGCTTACGATAAATATAAAAAAGGCTATTCCGATGAATTTGTGGAAGAATCTGATATGGAAACCATTTTCCGGGAAGCCGACATCTTGAGCCTGCATGTTCCACTTTCTGATGAAACCACCTTTTTGGTTGATGATGCCTACCTGGAAAAATTCCAAAAACCGATTTTCCTGATAAACACAGCCAGGGGCAGAGTTGTGAAAACTGCCGATCTTGTAAAAAACATGAAGTCGGGAAAAGTGTTAGGCGCAGCCCTTGATGTTTTGGAATATGAAAAGATGTCGTTTGAAGACATTGATAAATCAACGCTCCCCGAAGATTTTCAATTTCTGATCAACTCTGATCAGGTTGTACTTTCACCTCACATCGCAGGCTGGACGCATGAATCGCATTATAAATTATCAAAGGTGATTGTGGATAAGGTGAAGGAGCGGTTTTGGGGGGATAATTTAAAACCGGAATAGTTATATTTTTTGTTACTACTGCAATTTTAGTGGAAACTTTTTTATTAATATTGAATTATAAAGTCGGCAGTCCTCAGTATGCAGTAGGCAGTGGCAACAAATTTTATGGCACTTTGCCGACTGCCAACTGGCTACTGCTGACTAAAATTAATGAATATTAATGTCCATAAAAATGCTTTATCCATTAAATTGGTAGTAGAACCAAATTATTAATCTTACAAATAATTATTATGAAAAATCAAATTACGAGAACATTATTTTTAGTAACAGTATTGGTTATTGGAATAGTTTTAACATCCTTTGTATTAAACGGAGACGGGGATGATGGATCAGAAAGCGAAGGAGGTTTTGTATTAGTCAGAACTTATGAAATTAATGGAATGTCTCCATCAACTATTATTGTATCTTATGAAGATGGAAGGACTGAAGAGTTTGCATTAAAAGGATTAAG
>CAYNDN010000971.1:0-468 GCA_964395075.1 uncultured Lentimicrobiaceae bacterium
GGCAACGTGCCCGGAGGTGGTGCCCCCGTTGGCGAAGGCCTGCTGATTCTCTCAGTGATGGCCGGTGCCTGGGGATTAAGAAAAATGCGATCCGCACAAAAAAAATCAGCGGAGTAGGACATTTATTCAATTATTTATCTATTTTTGAACATTAAAACAAATGAAAATATGAAGCGCATCTTTAATTTAACTCTTGCTTCCCTAATGCTCATCCTGTTAACAATCACAGTTTCACCGGCATTTTCGCAAAATGGCGATCCACCGGAGCCCCCTGGTCAACATGGTCAAACAGGCAATCAACCTCCCGGAGGAGGCGCAGCCATCGGTGGCGGAGTAGCAATCCTTCTAATGCTGGGGGCAGGATATGGGGCCAAAAAGTGGTACGATTACAGGAAACGTAAACTCGCAGAATAGTTATTTTTCATAGGGTAATTTTTTTAAAACCATCCGGATTTATTCGGATGGTTT
>CAYNDN010000971.1:478-1545 GCA_964395075.1 uncultured Lentimicrobiaceae bacterium
GTCAGATGCCAAACTTACACCAGTTTCCAAATTAGATCTTTTCTGAACTTTATCTATCTGTTTGTGTTGAAATCATGAATGCAAAATCCTGTTTTCAAATTATTACAGCAATTGTAAATAGGTATTTGAGTGCTTAAAAATTATGTAGCTTTGCAAGCCTTGTGGGCAAATGTTTCTAAAACATTTAAAAACAATAAGTTGAATTATGGCAGAAGACGAAAATGCATTGATTGACAACGTCACCAAAGGTGAATATAAATATGGTTTTTACACAGATATTGAGATGGACACTGCTCCGAGAGGGCTGAGCGAAGATACCATCCGTTTTATTTCTGCAAAAAAGAACGAACCCGACTGGTTGCTGGAGTTTCGTTTAAAGGCTTACCGCCACTGGCTTACCATCGAAGAACCCGATTGGGCACACCTGAACCATCCACCCATCAATTACCAGGACATCATATACTATGCAGCTCCCAAAAAGAAAAAAGAACTGGAAAGTTTAGATGAGGTTGACCCTGAGTTGTTGGATACTTTCAACAAACTGGGCATTTCGCTCGAAGAACAAAAGCGGCTTACAGGCGTTGCCGTAGATGCAGTAATTGACAGCGTATCGGTAAAAACCACCTTCACTGCAACCCTCGAAAAACTGGGCATTGTTTTTATGTCGTTCAGCGAAGCGGTTCAAAAACATCCCGAATTGGTAAAAAAATATCTGGCAACGGTTGTGCCTTACACCGATAATTATTTTGCTGCGCTCAATTCAGCGGTGTTTTCTGACGGCTCATTTTGCTATATTCCCAAAGGTGTGCGGTGCCCGGTTGAATTATCAACCTATTTCAGGATAAATGCAGCGAACACAGGCCAGTTTGAACGTACCTTAATTGTAGCTGATGAGGAAAGCTATGTGAGTTATCTTGAAGGATGCACAGCTCCCATGCGCGATGAAAATCAGTTGCATGCAGCCATCGTAGAAATCGTGGCACTAAAAGATGCTGAAGTAAAATATTCTACCGTACAAAACTGGTATCCCGGAAATGCCAAAGGCCAGGGTGGTGTTTATAATTTCG
>CAYNDN010000972.1:0-1543 GCA_964395075.1 uncultured Lentimicrobiaceae bacterium
CACGGTGTCTGACGCACACCTGCAAAAATCTTTTTGCCATTAAATTAAACCATGTTGACTTTTAATCAAAAAATAATAATCGCTGAATCGCTGAGCATCGGCTTGCAATTTGCATTTTTTTACAATAACCATTATATTGCGGATTCTTACTTCAAATATTTACAGAAATGGATATAAAGATGTGTTCGATTCAAAAAATGAAATGTATGCAATGTTTATTTTCAGTCATTGCTGTGTGTTTATTTTTATCGGGATGCAAAAAAGATGATAATCAGGTTGATCCATCAGCATTGCCTGCTCCGGGCGAAATCGTATATACACAGATTCAGTGTACTGAAAATGGGAAAATTGCTGTAAGAATTGATTTGCCGGAGGAGCCAAGGTATGAAGAATCAGCGCCTGTAGTGGTGATTGCCTCCACATGGTTTGTGGAGAAATATAATGAAACCCACACCGATTTCCACTTGGTTTACAATACGGTGGATGTGGGTGCGATCACCATTAGTCACCTTTGGCCAGGAAAAACTGATCTTCAAAGCGGATACAGCAGCGATGGAGAATATGATTTTGGTGGCCCGAAATCCCTGGCTGCCTTGCGCGATGCAATACGGTTTGCACTGGGGAAAATACCGGATATTAACGGAAAGTATCTTGACGAACTCATAGGTATTGAAACGCTTTACGAAAATGTAGGGATGTTTGCATCATCACATGCAGGCGTGGTGGCCACAAACGTAATGGCCTGTTTTGGAGAAGAACTCACAGGGCTAAAATATTTTGTGGGCCGCGAAAATCCGACCATGGCTGAGATGTATCCTCTGGAAATTGGGCACTGGGATGATGCCCACAATCCTTTGTACAATCCGTGCTACCAGCATGAAAATTACACGCCCACAAGCATTGACGTTGATTATGAGTATCTCGGCTGGATACAAAACCAGGCCTTTCCCGATGGGCGCCCCATTTTTGATATGCCCGGCGATAATGATTACGTCCTGGATGATAAGGGTCCGCGTATTGATGGGAAGCGTTTTTTTTCGCACGCACTTACACAGTCTTTGGCTGACAATGATGCTTTTGAAAACGGCGAATGGCCCGATGATGTAGCTACAGCTTCTATGACAGAGGATTTTTGGCCATACCGCATTACAGTAAACAACTACGGAAAAATTGGTGATAAGCTGCCAAACCTCAAGGTAATGTTACCTTTTGCCACCTTCGACCATGTGCAAACGGCGCCCGACAAGCCTCACATACGACAGGCCTATGATGGTTTCCATAAAACAGCCGGATTGTGGGCCCGTTTGAACTGCGACCTTGCTTATGTAAAATCAGAGATCAACGAAAATGCCACCGGGGAATCCGGATTTCCCGATAATGATGCCAACACCGAGCCAGCAAACTGGTACCAGGAATCCGAATCATGGGGGTTTGCCGGTATGCTGGCCGGTGAGCAAACTGCACGGACCATTCCGCTGGCCGGGGTAGCCGAAATGGCCGACAGGGTGAAATTTGACAATTGGGATGCAAATCTGAACAATGT
>CAYNDN010000973.1:0-1541 GCA_964395075.1 uncultured Lentimicrobiaceae bacterium
GCCATCTTTAACGGCGAGAAAATTCCCTCCCATGGCCGCAGACCTTGCAGAGCTGGGCATATTCAGGAATCTGTAAACGCCATCACCACCAATTTGTGCATGAGCTTCCGGGAAGTTGAGCAAGCCACAGAGTAAGAGGATAAGATAAAAGTAGTTTATTTTATTCACCGGATTATCTGTTTTTAATTCATTAAACTGCCAAACGAAGAGTTCATCAAATAATTGTTAGAATGCTTAAAAGATGGACATTTTACCCGAAAGGTTGCGCCGGTTTTTCCAGCCCGAAAAATATGCAAAAAAATAACGACCCGAGATTTACTACGGGCCGCTTTGCATTGATTTTTCTGCCTGATCATTTTTTAGTTTTTATGGTGCATCCAATTGCTTTTGTAAAGTTATTCCTCATCTTCTTACCGTTTTTCAGATCGGCAATGGCTTCCTCCACAAATTTTTCTTCCACATATTCCTTATCCTGGTAATTATCGTCGATGGCACCTATATACGCTACTTCAAAATAATTTCCGCGGTTTTCAAGCAGAAAAACATGTGGAGTCCGGGTTGCGCCATATTCCGGATATACTTTTTGTCCTTTGTCGAACAAATACGGAAAAGGAAAGTCTTTTTCCTGTGATCGCACTATCATTTTCTCATACGAATCAGCCGGCTGAACTGCGGGATCGTTGGGATTGATGGCAACCACCGGGAAACCCTCAGGTGCATATTTACTGTGCAATTCAATAATCCGGTCTTCATAAGCTACCGAATAAGGACAGTGGTTACAAGTAAAGATGACGATCACACCATCATAATTGTCATAATCTGAAAGCGAGATCATACGTCCGTCAACATTTTTTAATCTAAAATCAGGAGCCTCGTCTCCTACCTCAACGCCGCCTTCTTTTGCCGAAGCGGAGCATCCAATAATAATAAGAGCTACCAATGCTAAAAGTGAATTTTTCATTTTGTTATCCGTTTAAATTTATATTGCTTTTTAAATTCCTGATCATAAAGGTTCCAAATTTGTCAGGGCCTGTGGAATTTGAGCATTTCGGTTTCCAACTCCTCATAAGTAAAAGAGCTCTCATAAAACGACCGTTTATCACCCAGATAAATCAAGGTTGCAGGAATCGCACCTGACCAATCAGGGCTCACCTTGTTTATCCAGCGATTGCTTCTTGGATCATTTAGCAAAAGCACTTTCGATTCCAGACCACGCTCTTCGATAAAGGGAATAAGCTTGGTATCGTAGTGCTTGATAAAATCAAGGCTGACCAACAAAACTTTCACCTTATCATTAGCATAAGTTTCATTAAGCTTTTCGAAAGCAGGCAGTTCCTTAACGCAGGGATTACACCATGTTGCCCAGAAGTTTATAACGTAAGTGGTGTCGGAGTTCCGGTGCATATAGGGTTCAAAGCCTTCAAAATCAACAACCTGAACTGAGGTTTGAGCAGCAGGTAAAAACCTAATTGCAAGAATTAAGATGAATATGGCTCCAGATTTTAACATATCCCTCATAACAGATTTTATACAAAAAGGTT
>CAYNDN010000974.1:0-768 GCA_964395075.1 uncultured Lentimicrobiaceae bacterium
GCCTCAATGCCGCCGGCAGCACCCAAGGTATGGCCAAAGTAAGGCTTTGTTGAACTAAATAATGGAATCTTTTCCCCAAAAATCCGCTTTATTGCGATGGCTTCAGTAATGTCATTGTTTTCGGTTCCGGTACCATGCACATTGATATAATCCACCTGGCCGGAGCTAATACCTGCACGGGCAATGGCTTTTTTCATACATAAATACGGTCCTTCGCCGTTGGGCGAGGTAGCGGTGGGATGATAGGCATCATTTGTATTGGCATAACCAGCAAGTATGGCGAGTGGTCTTACTCCTCTCTTCAGGGCACTGCCAAGTAATTCAAGAACAAGAACTCCGGCACCTTCCCCAAGATTGAGACCATTGCGGTTTTTATCAAACGGACGGCAAACTTCATTATCAACAATCATTAATAACCTGAATCCATGGTATGTAAAGTTGGTGAGTGCATCTGTTCCACCAACAATTACCCTTTCAACCAAACCATGCCGGATGAGCCGGGCACCTGTTGCTATGGCATTTGCCCCCGAAGAACATGCAGTGGATATGGTACTTACGAAACCTTTAATGTTCAAATAGTCTGACACCTTCTCAGTAATATAGCCACAACTGTGGCTTTTGATGTAATTTTGGTGGGCCGATGACTGTTGATAATATTTTTCGGTCAAATCCATTCCACCTACTGTATTTCCCAGGACGATACCTGTATGAAACACATCCATATTTTTAATACCTGCATGCTCGATGGCCTCTTTCACTGCTATCATG
>CAYNDN010000974.1:778-1538 GCA_964395075.1 uncultured Lentimicrobiaceae bacterium
GGGAAGTACCGCAGCATCCGGAAATCCGGCAATTCCTGCCAAATCCTCGTTGGTCAGGCCCACCTCCCCTGCAAGAAAGGAAAGTCCTTGTTCACCATTTATGATGGCCGACTGATGGATACCAGATTTCTGAAGATTAAGTGACTGCCGGTTTTCATTAGCGTTATTACCAATTGATGAGATAATACCAAAACCTGTTACGCAAATATCATTAGACGAAAAGCTACTGTTTATCATAGATTAATATCAAGACGGGCAAAAATAGTAATTTCATAATTTATTCAGATATTTTGGGAGGGATGGGGCAAATTTTGATTTCCAGCTATAGCATTTTTAGTTTTACTACCATTTTTGTGGGTAACATTTTCTTTGCTGATTAGTGTATGTTTTCAAAAAGTTGGCAGTAGGTAGTAATAGTGGCAAATTTAATTCAAAAGTTCGTTATTAAGGAAATAGATTCCGAGCAAAGCAAGGAATCTCTAATAACTATTCAATTGCTCTTAGAAATTTGTGAATTAATCAGGTTAGCCCCTTATCTTTTGATAAATTGTTTTTTTTCTTCTAACCTGATTAATACGTAACTTCCTGCACACATGAGTTTTTTCTGTTTGAGCAGAGACCACTTCAGAACAATGAAAATTTGCGTATTTGGTTTATCAAATCATGGTAATCAATTCCGGCAACAGAGCCATTTACACCCTTCAGGAGTCGTGTCTCCTTTTCTGCATTACCGGTTTCGGGATAAACATATTGAGGCCGT
>CAYNDN010000975.1:0-1525 GCA_964395075.1 uncultured Lentimicrobiaceae bacterium
TCTTCTGGTCGGTCCAATGGTTCACCGGCCACCAACAACCCGTTTTACGGTCCTTGGTTTCTTTAAAAACATGCTCAATTACGTGTTGGCCGTGATAAGCCAATATTATGTCATCTGTTTTCCAATCGTGATTATCTGTAAATAATATTTTCTTACCCAGGTATGTATCGGTTAACCTTGCTAATTTTTCTCCGTCTAATGAATAATCTATCAAAGGGATTGTATTTTTCTCCTGGTAGTCAACTTTGAACAGCTTCTTCATGTACTGCCGTTTCAATATTTCTTTTACATTTTTTTCAACAGATGACTTTGTGGGTTTTTTGCCCCTGGTTATGAGCCCTTCCGCCCTGTCTGTCAAGCTGCGGTTTAAATTTGAAAGTTTTTCCTGGCACTTTTCCAGGTCATTATACAATGTTTTGAGTTGATCGTCATACAGGTTTTGATTGAACGTTATAATCACCGTTCGTTTTTTTTCGTAAACGACTTTTTCCAGACGTAATGCCTTTATGCTCTCTAATTGAGGGTGGACCGTTGGCTCAAATTTCTTGTCCTTGTTAGAGATTAAGGCCAGTTCGTTATAATCGCTCAGTTTTAATGAACCGATAAAGTGGAAAGATGATTGATCAATTTCATCAATTGCTTCAGGGGAGTTATTTCCTTTATCAAAAATGATAGTAATCTTTGATTGTGATGTGATTCTGTCTTTAAAAGCGGACCTGAACCCGGGCAGGATATTTCTGAACTCTTTCGAATCATGCACATTCCCCTGGTAGGTATCAAAATAGAGTGGCATGTGGCTTTCCTTTGAGCAAAACAAAGCGTAATTCACCTGACGCAAATTCGACCTGCCCTGTTTATTCTTACCCCGCTGGGGCAAACTGCAGCGTTGGTTAAAGGTGCTGATGAAAGTATAGAAATTGGTCTCATCATAGGATACACTCGAAAGATCAATATGATTGGATGACAGCGCACTGTTTAATATCTCCAGCCATATAGGTATTATCTTTTCTTCAGGGATCAGGTTCATGTGGTCCCAGAAACGCTGGGAGCTTAATTGCTCTTTCCTGACCCCCTCAAAATAATGCAATAATACCGTGTCTTGGAACCAGGGCCACATGCCCCGCTTACTGACGGCTTCCAAACCCCTGTTTATTGCCACTATCAACAGGTACTCCCCAATACTGAGCCCCTGCTTCCTTTTAGGGAGCATACCGTCAATTTTTTCAACCATTTGAATTTCCCTGGATATGGAAAGATAGGATGCCACACCCCCTAGTTCAAAAAGCACAGCGTAACCGGGGGTGAGATGTTTGCCCTCGACAGCATCTATTATGTTGTCAATGGTTCCCAGGTATTTTTGCCACTGCCTGCGGGATTTGCCGTCTTTCCAGACCCTTTGCTCGGCATAGTAATAAGTATTCCCGCTTATTTTCTTATGCATAATATAGGCCATGTTAAATTTTTGATTATTTAGGGAGCATGTTAATAAAATAATCAAAGCAAACCTATTAATTTAAAAGTATAT
>CAYNDN010000976.1:0-1521 GCA_964395075.1 uncultured Lentimicrobiaceae bacterium
CCCGCGCCTGGTGATAGTGCAGGTTGAAAAACCTTCGATTTTCAACTTTTATGCTTTCAAGCAAGCGGCACATAAATTTTCTGGATTAATTCATCATATTCTTTTTTTGGGTGGCTCATCGAGGTAATTCCTCCACCGCTCTTGAAATAGAGTTGATCATCTTCCTTTTCGATAAACCGGATCATCACGGCACTGTCCAGATTGCTGCCGTCAAAATATCCGAAAATACCGGTGTAATATCCACGGGAATAATTTTCAGTTTCCTGAATGATCTCTACCGTTTTTCGTTTTGGGGCACCGGAAATGCTGCCGGCTGGTAATAGCATCATGAGCATCTCACCCAATCTTTCTTTGTAGTTTTCCGGCAATTTGCCCGAAATCTTTGAGCTCATTTGCAGCAGTTCTCCTTTATGCGTTTTTACCTTTTCGATGTATTTGAACTTTTCCACCCAAACATCTTCTGAAACCATCGCCAGGTCGTTTCGGATCAAATCCACGATGGTATTGTGTTCGGCTGTTTCTTTGGGGTCATCCAATAAAATTTGCTCGGCATTTTTTATCTTCGCATCCAAGGTACCTTTCATGGGGCATGACGATATGATCCCATCCCTTATCTGTACGAAAGTCTCTGGAGAAAAAACCACAAACTGATCCCGGAAATAAAGCTTGTATTTTGCGCGGCTCTGGTAGTAAATATCCTGAAGTGAAAAACCGGTATCGATCTTACTCCTGAAAGTAAGATTAAGTAAATAGGAGTTGCCATGATTGATTTCGTGCCGTATCTTATGAAAAGCACGCTGGTAGCTATCAAAATCAGGAGGTGCTGCATGGAGATAAAAATTGCTTTTAGCTTCCTCCGGAGATGGCCCAAAAGACTTACCAGCCATCTTAAACCATACGTTTTCGGGTATCTCACCCAGCCCAAAAGCCTGCGGTTTCTCCTTATCAAAATCAACAATAAAAAAGAAAGGTTGTCTTTTTAAAGCGAAAGCATTTACTTTTGAAGTGAAATTTGCTGACATGGACGATCCGAAAATTTTATTGGTGGACAACTACGACTCCTTCACCTTTAACCTGGTGAATGTGCTGCGCAAAGTTACAAAACAGTTTGAGGTGAGGAAAAACGACGAAATCGAATTGCATGAAGTTGATCAGTTCGATAAAATACTGTTTTCGCCCGGCCCGGATGTACCCCACGAAAATGATATAATGTGGCAAATTCTTGACCGGTACAAATCTTCAAAAAGCATACTCGGTGTATGCCTCGGCTTTCAAAGCATCGGGTTGTATTTTGGTGCAAAACTGTTTAATCTCAAAACGGTCTATCACGGCCAAACCCGAAAGATCGACATCCTCGACCCAGGCGATTACCTGTTCAAGGATATTCCTTCGCCGTTCACCGGCGGGCTTTACCATTCCTGGGGCCTGCTTGAAGAAGGCTTCCCTGATGAACTGGTCATTACAGCAAAATCCAGCGAAAACCGCATCATGGCAATCCGGCACAGATACCTCGATATTCAT
>CAYNDN010000977.1:0-1520 GCA_964395075.1 uncultured Lentimicrobiaceae bacterium
TTTAAGTCATTATGCTTCAGTTTCTTAATCCCACGCCCTGAAGGACGTGGTAATGACACGCGATTTTTGTGAAGAATGTAGGCTAAAACCGTTGAAATTATTCGGTTAAAATCAAATCGATGAAAACCGGCAGGTGATCGCTGTATCCTCCGTTATACTTGAACCCCGTGAAGGTTCTGAACGGTTTAACACCAAGATACCGGTCATCATCCTCGATTAAAAAACCGGCATGAAAAATTACGGCTTTATCAAGATTTACCTTTATCCCAAATTCACCCTGAAGGAGCCCCCCTGAAACAACAACCTGATCAAAAACATTCCAGTTTTCGCGGTATTTGAGTGTGCCATAGCTCCAATCATCCTGCAGTGCCAGTGTAAGATTGTAAAACGCTTGCTGCTCGATGTCACCCACAGGCGGCATGGCCTGCAACACCTTTTTGAAGCTTTCATCTCCGGGCCCGTCATTAAAATCGCCCATGATGACGATGGCACTTTGCGGATTTGTCGTCAGGATCGAGTCTGTATGATTTTTAAGAATTTGTGCTGCCGTATTTCGCCGGTTCACGGTATTGAGGTAGCCACCATATCGCGAGGGCCAGTGGTTGATAAAAACATGGATAATATGCTGCTTGCCAATCAAACCCTTTACATACAAAATATCCCGGGTTTTGTAGGTGGTATCATCAGGAAAAACAACCTGGATGGCTTCATCGTAAAAAGGCTCAAAAAAATCATCCCTGTAAAGCAATGCAACATCAATGCCTCGCCGGTCGGGCGATTCGTGATGCACAATCCGGTAGCCAAAATTTTTTAACGGCGTTTCGTTGATCAGTTTTTCGAGTACAAACCGATTTTCAATCTCACAAAGACCTACTAATGCCGGCGGCTGCCACTCCCCTACTGCCATGATCACCTTATAAATTTTATTCAGCTTATCATAAAATTTATAATTTGTCCAGTGCCGTTCACCGTCAGGGGTAAATTCTTCATCTCTTTTAAGCGAATCATCATAAGGATCAAAGAGGTTTTCGACATTGTAAAACATCACCCGAAAACTATCGGGAGATATTACTTCAGTTTCCTGCGAAAAGACAAAGGCCGGTAAAAACCCCAAAAACAATATTTTTATAGTACTGATTGTGATCCTGTTTCCCATTTTTTTATGGTTTGAATTTGAATCCAAAAATAGCAGTTAATTGAAAACATGGCAGGGATTGGCAAAGTATTGGGATTAACCGGGATTAAAATAATTCTTGTGGGTTTGATTTAAGGCTTGGCAGCAACAGGTTGAGCCAGCACGGGAACCTTCCGGTCGACATCAGGATATCAATTACTTAGCACCAGCAGGAAAGCTCATGAATTTGATTTTCGATCCCGTTTCTAACTTGGCCTATTCACAAATATCAATTATTTCTTCCCAACCTGGACAAGCCAAAACCAAAAAAGGAGCTACATTTAAGGTTCAACTACCATTTTTGTGGGTAAATTCTTCTTTGCTGATTAGTGTTTGTTTTCAAAAA
>CAYNDN010000978.1:0-578 GCA_964395075.1 uncultured Lentimicrobiaceae bacterium
CTTTCAACTCATTTTCTGCCATTTTTTGGCAGAAAATGAGTTGAAAGATACTAACTAAACAACAAAAATACAAAACAAAAAATGAATATGGATTATTATCCGATCATCCAACAAGCGCTTCCAAATCCTCATTTTTTTCAAGATCTTTTCATTTCCATCTTCATCCATAAGGTCAGGAAAAAAATAATTTTCATAAAAACAGACCCTTCATGTTTAAAAAAAAAGTTACACAATCTGGTAACAAATTGCTATCTTTGTAACTTATGAGGATTATCAAGGAAAAGACACTGGTTGAATATTGTCGGCGCAAAAAATATAAACTGGCGTCTGAACCACTAAAAGCCTGGCTTAATGAGGCCAGACGGAGTTCCTGGAATAATCCGAATGAATTAAAGTTGAAATTCAGAAATGCAAGTATCATTGGAGCCAAACGGGTTGTGTTCAACATCAAGGGAAATGATTTCAGGCTGATTGCAGATATTGAATACAAGCTGGACATCATTTTCGTCGTTTGGTTTGGAACCCATGACGAATACAATCACATTGATGCAAAAACAATCAGGTATGAAAAATAAAGT
>CAYNDN010000978.1:588-1518 GCA_964395075.1 uncultured Lentimicrobiaceae bacterium
GTAATAAAAACAGAACAGGAATACGAACAGGCATGTGAACGACTCTACAGTCTCATGCATCAATCCGAATCACCGGTTGAGCCGGGAAGCCGGGAAGGAGAAGAAATAGAATTGCTTTCCTTACTGATCGAAGTTTATGAGCGAAAAAAATACCGGATGCAATTACCGGATCCTGTGGAGGCGATTAAATTCAGGATGGATCAGATGAACCTGAAACAGTCGGATATTGCGCCATTATTTGGAGGAAAAACCAGGGTTTCGGAAGTGATGAACAGAAAACGGCCGCTCAATCTGAAAACCATCGTTTTGCTCCACAGGTATCTTGGCATTCCACTCGAATCGCTGATCAGCGACAAACAGGATATTAAACTCAAAATGGATCAGAGAGAACAATTAATGAAACATCCTTCGATCAGGAGCTTCATTATGGACAAGGTATAAGGAATTTTGATATTCATACGATGACTTTGAGTCATCGTATGAATTCACAATATCTAAATTCAATCCTCATCCACAAACAAATCCCCAGCAATGCGGTCGGCGAAGAGTTTTCCTTTTTGGGTAAGGAACACTTTAGCACCAACACATTTTATGAGGTCGGTAGTCCGGTAAGCTTCCAGTGAAGCAATCACCAGGTTGGCCATCCTTATTCCAAAATCCCTTTCGATTATCGCCATATCCAGGCCCCACATGGTGCGCAGCGAGGTCATAATATTTTCATTGAGTAGCTGAACCGGTGTAAGCACTTCACGCTCAAAATCAGGATTGCCTTTTTGAACAGATTCAACATATCGTTTTATGGAAGCCACATTCCACTGCCTTGAAACGCCATTGAAAGAGTGCGCAGATGGCCCGATACCGAGGTATTTTTCGCCCGACCAGTAGGCCGTGTTGTGGCGGGCATATTTTCCCGGAAGCGCCAGGTTGGAT
>CAYNDN010000979.1:0-515 GCA_964395075.1 uncultured Lentimicrobiaceae bacterium
CCCGCCGGAATTTATATCACAAGCGGTTCCTATATTCTGTTCCCGCATGGTAATGTGGTTAATCGCTTTACACCGCTGGTTGCAGACCTATCAAACATGGGATATGGCTTGCTTGGAGAAACGTTTAATGCCAGCCACGCTTTTATCCCCTACAAACTCACGGCAAAAGCTGGTACAGCCTGGGCCATGAGCATGGTAGAACCAAGTGGTGGCGGAATAGATATGGGCCTTGAATTGAATGCCTCGTTAAGCTATCAGCTTGGGGTTTATATGAGCCTCGAAATGCACGGTGCTTATGTTTGGTTGGGAAATTTTTACGACAGCAACGACGACTCCTACAGCTACTACATAAATGGAAATACAGAACCCGGGCTTCCCAAACCATCCAACCCATGGACTGCTTTCCTGGTTTTTAAATGGCTGATGTTTTAACCCTTAAATTAAAGATGATGAAAACTACAAATAAAAAATATTCATTTGCACCAGTTGTAATACTCACACTGATTCTATTTTTA
>CAYNDN010000979.1:525-1506 GCA_964395075.1 uncultured Lentimicrobiaceae bacterium
AGCGAACATCAATATGAGCCATTCTCAAAACAGCCTGAATCGTTACCGGGATATACCACCATTAAAATCGATGAGCGACCTTGATTATCTATTTGATGTAAAATATGCGCAATTAAATGATGACATCAACCTGGCATATATAGATGAAGGAAACAGCGACCAGACCATCATTTTTATTCATGGATTGGGCAGCTACCTCAAGGCATGGTACAAAAACATTTATGGGCTGAGAGATGAGTATCGCTGTATTGCCATCGACCTGCCGGGATATGGAAAATCCTCAAAAAAACCACATTCGGGAAAAATGTCTTTTTATGCTGATGTTGTCAGCCAGTTCATCGATTATCTAAACCTTAAAAATGTAGTGCTGGCCGGCCATTCCATGGGAGGACAAATTTCGATGATGGCGGCAATAGATTATCCGGAAAAAATTGATAAACTAATCCTGGCCGATCCTGCAGGTTTTGAATCTTTTACCGAAGGCCAAAAACAATGGTTCCGCGATGTAATGACCACCGACGGCGTGATGAAAACCACTGTGGAGCAAATACAGACGAATCTGGCTTACAACTTTTACTACGTGCCTGATGACGCAGAATTTATGATCACCGATCGTATCGCCATGCGCTTTGCTGACGATTTTGAAAACTACTGCTATGCCGTTGTACAATCAGTGGACGGAATGGTTGACGAACCTGTGATTGATATTCTGGATCAGATTAAACAGCCAACCTTAATCATTTTTGGAGAAAATGACAATCTGATCCCCAACCGGTTTTTAAACCCCGGAAGAACAATAGATATCGCCAAAATCGGAGATGATAAAATTCCAAACAGTGAGCTGGTGATCATCCCGAAGGCCGGGCACTTTGTGCAATTTGAAAAACCCCGGGAGTTTAACAGCGCTGTAAAATCATTTTTAGGTAGGGAAAGGTAAAATTTTAGCAATTATGCTATTGGAATTAACAACCATATCAACCC